>DAIMKE010000685.1:0-4265 GCA_036721875.1 Bradyrhizobium sp.
CCCGCCATTCGACGACGCGCGTGCTCCTTGTCGATGCTGATCTCCATCACCCTTCGCTCACCGAGAGAGTGGCGCCCGACGCGAAGGTAGGCCTCAAGGAGGCTCTGTTGGATCCGAAAGACCTCTCCAAATATGTGATGAGGCAGGAGCGATTGAATCTGGACGTCCTTCCATGCCCAATTTCCGATCGGGTGCCCAATGCAGCAGAACTGCTGGGAACCGCGGAGATGGGGCAACTGGTCGATAGCGCGCGCGAAGCCTATGATCTGGTGATCATCGAGGTGCCGCCGATGGCCGCGGTCGTTGACTACAAGATGATCGCACGGCACTGTGATCGTTTCGTCTTTGTCGTCGAGTGGGGAAAAACGAGTCAGCGCATCGTTCTTGAGTGTCTCAATAACGCTTCGACATTCATGGATCGAATTGTTTGCATCGTTCTGAACAAGGTGGACCCTTCTTCGCTGCGGAGCATCGAGCGCTACAAGGGCGAACGCTTCCATCACTACTATAGCGATGAGCGGAAAGCCTGAGGCGGTCGGTGCTAGTCCAGTCCCCCTCGGTCATTTCCGCAGCTGATCGCTGGAGACAAACTGGCCATGAACGCGAACCAGCAGCGGCTGCAAGCTGGATCCGGTCTATAAGAGCCGCGCGTGTTTGACACATGATCCCGGTGACTGTGCAGGGGACGAGGTAAGAGACGTGCGCTACGGTGTCTGGTGCTTCGCAGCTTCCTTGCTGCTCTGTGTTTCCACGAGCCAGGCTCAAGTCGGTGGGACCGATGCGCAGAGCCGACCATTTCTATCCAACTTTGCCGTCGCCGACTGGAAGAGAAATCTGCAAAGCGGCCCCAACGGCCCTATTCCGGCGATCGTCGTTGATCAGTTCGGATACCCTGCAAAATCCAGGAAGGTTGCCGTCGTACGGGCTCCTCAGCTTGGCTATGACAGTTCCGCCGGACTTGTGCCCGGCCAATCCTACGCGTTGATCGAACTTCCGAGCGGCAAGGTCGTCAAGACGGGTTCGCTGGCCCTTTGGAACGGCGGAAATACGGATCAGGCCTCGGGCGACAAAGCCTGGTGGTTCGATTTTTCCGAGATCGAGGCGCCGGGAAAATATGCCGTCGTCGACGTCGAGAAGGGGGTTCGGTCGGCAGAATTCTCGATCGGTGAGCATGTGTACAAGGACGTCATGAAGCATGCCGTCCGTGCATTTTTTTATCAGCGCGCAGGGTTCGAGAAGAAGCCGGAATTTGCGGGCAGGGCCTGGGCTGACAAGGCGAGCCATCTCGGCCCTGGCCAGGATTCTGAGTCGCGCCCTTGGCACGAGGGGCGGCCGTCAAACCCTGCGAAATCGCTGATCAAGGATCTCCGTAGCGGTTGGTATGACGCCGGCGACTTCAACAAATATACGTCCTGGACGGCGCGTTACATCATAGTTCTGCTGCATGCTTACGCGGAGCACCCCGAGGCCTTCAGCGATGACTACGGCATTCCGGAATCCGGCAACGGAATTCCCGATATTCTCGATGAGGTGAAATGGGGGCTGGACTGGCTGGTCCGGATGCAGAATTCGGACGGTTCGCTCCTGTGTGTTCAAGGGCTGGCGGGAGCGAGCCCTCCGTCGGACGCTAGGGGGAACAGTTACTATGGCCCGCCGACCACGTCGGCGACCCTGATGGGTGCGGCAACCTATGCATACGCCTCCAGGTTCTTTGCGTCCCGACCGGAGCCGGATCTCAAACAGTACGGCGACGATCTCAAGAAGCGCGCCACAGCGGCATGGGCCTGGACGATCGCAAACCCCAACGTTCTCTACTACAACAACGATGATTCGAAGCAGCCAGGTTCAAAGGGGCTCGCAGCCGGGCAGCAGGAGATGGGCGAGACCGATCGGCTGCGCGCGCAATTCGAGGCTGCAACCTATCTGTTCGAGCTGACCGGCGAAGCGCAGTTCAAGCAATTTGCTGACGCCAACTACAGCGCGCTGCTGCCGCCCTGGGGCCCGTCGATGTGGGAAGTCGATGCGCTGGAGAGCCTGCTCTACTACGCGCGGCTGCCTGGTGCCACGCCTGAGGTGGCAAAGTCCATTCGCGAAAATTTGTTGGCAAACCTTTCGCAGGCTTCCGAGGCGTTTCAAGGCTCTCTAGCGCAATCAGATCCCTATCGCGCCCCGATGAAGGACTACACGTGGGGCAGCAACAAGGGAAAGGCCATGCAGGCAAGGTTGTTCCAGCTGGCCGCTCTGCACGAAGCGAATCCGCGGCTGTCAGGGACTTCGCTCGCCGCGGCGTTGGAATACGCTCACTATATCCACGGCGTGAATCCGCTTGGCCTCGTTTATCTGACGAACATGGCCTCGGCCGGCGCAAGCCATTCGGCGTCGACCATGTTTCACGGCTGGTTTGTACGCGGAACGCGCTGGCAGCGGGGCCCCGATCTGCTCCCCGGTCCACCGCCAGGCTTCCTGGTGGGCGGGCCGAATCCGCAGTTCTCGATTGATGCATGCTGTAGCGCTTCTATTGGGTCGCCCGGATATCGCTGTTACGGTGCAACGACGTTCTCTTTGTGCCAACGGAATCTGGCGCCGCCGTTGTCCCAGCCGCCGGCCAAGTCATATCTTCAGTTCAATGATCCTTGGCCGGTGAATTCGTGGGAGATTACGGAGCCTTCAATGCACTACCAGTCCTACTATGTCCGGTTGCTTGCCGCCTTTGTCCGTTGAAAGGTACGCGACTGTTCAGCAAGCATTGATGAGCTGTCGTCTCAAGGACCAAGTCTGCTGACCTGATCCATCAAATATTTCGGCAGCGGATCGCCGTGTCCGGATGCGGCCTCTTCCTTTTTCTGCAGGTCATTGGACATGTTCGAGAACCTGTCCGTCTTGCAGAACTTCATATGGAAATACAGCGGCTCCGGTTCAAATTCACAATAGGCTGGGTAGTGCCATGCATATGGCGACCAAAATGTCTCGCAGTATTCCTTGTAGTGATTGTGGGTCGAGAACAGTTTGTAAAAGAGCCGCGGCTCCATATCCTCAAGGGGCCGACCAGCAATGTAGCACGTGCGATCCGCATGAAGGTTTATGCCGGTATGACATAGTATCTGCATCCTCGATTGCCGAAACCGCTCGAGGACCGGTGCGAGCGCATCCGTAGCAATCGTGTCGCCGTCCCACTTCAGGATGTAGGGCCCGGCGCATTGAGCGGTGC
This sequence comes from Bradyrhizobium sp., assembly GCA_036721875.1. GTDB lineage: Bacteria > Pseudomonadota > Alphaproteobacteria > Rhizobiales > Xanthobacteraceae > Bradyrhizobium. The sequence continues at coordinate 3,209 of DAIMKE010000685.1, forward strand.
TCCAATTATAGTAATTCGGAAGAAAGGATGGTGATTTCCTTCCTTCCTTCGTCGCTCCAAGCTTCAACATTTCCTCGCCGTAGCGCGCGATTTTGTGGGGGTAGTAGAACGACTTTACTTTCTTGGGATATCGATTGCGAAAGTCGGCAATGATCTCAGCAGACCGATCCGTGCTGCAATTGTCGATGAATACCAATTCGTCTACCAGGTCGATAATGGAGTTGATCGACCTCTCCAGGAATTCTTCCTCATTCTTGATGCGCATCACCGCCGAAATTTTCTTCGGCGGTCGCCCAGCCAGCGCATAGGCAACCGGGTAGCCCGCCACTATGGCGCACGCTCTTGCAATCTTACGCAGTGACACGGAAGAAGGCCTACTTTTACATGTAGCGGTATCTATCAGTACGTAGTCTCAATATTAACTATATATTAGCAATACTAGCCGTTTCGGGTTTGTCCGTCTAGGTTTGATCCGTGCCTCGCCAGAGGGGCGATAGATCCACTATCGCGAGGGACTTCTCGGCAGTTCAGCAAGTGACCGCCATTGAGCCTGAAGTTAACCGTCTCGGCGCTCTTTCGGGACGGGGCATGCGCATTCGATGTAAAAGACTCGAAATCGAACGCCCAATCGCTAAATGCGCGTTCATGTGGCTGTTGAGAGAATATTCAGCTGTCGAATTGCGGAGCGCGCGCGACGCTTCCTGACGAGCACCTGTCTCGCCGGTTCACAGGTTTTAGGAGCGCATTTATGAAGGTAGTTATACTCGCGGGTGGACGCGGCACACGAATTACCGAAGAATCCCAATTGCGACCAAAGCCGATGGTGGAAATCGGAGGCAAGCCAATTCTTTGGCACATCATGAAGTATTATTCATCGTTTGGGTACAACGACTTCGTGATATGCCTTGGTTACAAGGCTTATGTGATCAAAGAATATTTCGCGAATTATTTCCTGCATACATCCGACATCACAATTCATGTGAAGGATAATCGCATGGATGTTCATGCGGGTTTCGCTGAACCCTGGAGCGTGACCTTGGTGGACACCGGCCTGGAC
>DAIMKE010000686.1:0-4265 GCA_036721875.1 Bradyrhizobium sp.
GCTCGGAAACACAGGTGTTCGCCAAGCTCGGCGGTGAGCAGATCGTCGCCGTGTTCCGTGAGCGTCACCAATTCAATCCGGGCGACAAGGTCCGGCTGAAGCCGGATCCGACGCTCGTGCATCTGTTCGATGAGACGACTGGCAAGCGACTGAATGCCTGAGTGACGAGACCAAGAACGAACTAAACCAAGACCAAAACCTAACAACAATAAGAAACGAGGACTGAGCTAGAACCAGAAAATACACAAAGGGAGGATGGACCATGCACGACTTTACCCGCCGCTCTCTGCTTCAGGGTGGCACCGCGCTGGCGGCGGCCGGCGCGCTAACCGGACCGGCGCTGCTCGATTTTGCCAAGGCCTGGGCACAAGCCTCACCGTGGAAAGCCGAACCCGGCGCCAAGCTCACGGTGATGCGCTGGAAGCGCTTCGTTCCTGCCGAGGACGATGCCTTCAACGCCATGGTCGCGGCTTTCAAGACCGCCACCGGCACCGAGATGAACGTATTCAGCGAGTCGTTCGAGGACGTGCAGCCGAAGGCCTCCGTGGCTGCCAACACCGGGCAGGGTCTCGACCTCGCCTGGGGCCTGCACACGCTGCCGCAGCTATTTCCGACCAAAGTGCTGAAAATGAACGACGTCGCCGACTATCTCGGCAAGAAGTACGGCGGCTGGACCGACGCGGCCGCTGCCACCTGCAAGCAGGGCAACGACTGGCTTGGCATTCCCGTGGCTACCATCGGCGGCTACATGACCTATCGCAAATCGGCCGTCGAAAAAGCTGGATTCAAGGACTTCCCCAAGGACTTCCCGGCTTTCCTCGAACTGTGCAAAGCGCTCAAGAAGAACAACACGCCGGCCGGCCTCGCGCTCGGCCACGCCTCGGGCGATGCCAACGGTTGGCTGCACTGGATGCTGTGGGGCCACGGCGCCTACACGGTCGACAAGAACGACAAGGTGATCATCAATTCGCCGGAGACCGTGAAGGCGCTGGAATACACCAAGGCGCTGTCCGAGACATTCATTCCCGGCACCGCGTCGTGGAACGACGGTTCCAATAACAAGGCCTTCCTGTCAGGAGAGCTTTATTGCACCGCCAACGGCATTTCGATTTATGTCGCGGCGAAGGACGATCCGACCAAGAAGGAACTCACCGAGGACACCTATCACGCGTTGTACCCGGTCGGGCCGATCGGCAAGCCGACCGAACTGCAGCTGTGCGTTCCGATCCTTGCGTTCAACTTCACCAAATATCCGAACGCCGCGAAGGCCTTCGTCGCCTTCATGCTAGAGAAGGAGAGCTACGACAAGTGGCTCACCGGTGCGCGGGGTTATCTGACGCACACGCTTAACGCCTACGACAACTCTCCGGTCTGGACCGCAGACCCGAAGAACCAGGTGTTCAGCCAGGCCAGCAAGCGCACGCTTCCCGCCTCCGGCATCGGTACGCCGGGCGAGAAGGCGGCGACCGCCATCGCGGACTTCCTGGTGGTCGACATGTTCGCCAACTACTGCACCGGCCGCGAAGACGCCAAGGGCGCGATCGCGATTGCCGAACGGCAGTTGAAGCGCATTTATCGCTAACGACGACGGGGCGAGCCGCAAGCGATTGCGGCTCGCCCCTACAAACTCGCCTCTACCAAGAGCAGAAGGGGCGGCCGCGCCGCCGACGACATTGCGGGATTTCGCCAATGGCTGACATCGCACTCGAAACCAAGGCCGCAAGGCGGCCGATCCGCGAGGCCACCAGGTGGGATCAACTCAGGGCCAATCGCAACTGGCTCGGCTTCTGGTTCATGCTTCCGGCGATGGCATTCCTGATCCTGTTCCTGGCTTATCCGCTGGGTCTGGGGGTCTGGATTTCGTTCACCGACGCGCGCATCGGTCGGCCGGGCAATTTCATCGGGATCGAGAATTACGAGTGGCTGTGGGACGACTCGATCTTCTGGCTTTCGGTGTTCAATACGCTGCTCTACACCACGGTCGCGAGCGCGATCAAATTTGCCATCGGTCTCTATCTGGCGCTGCTGTTGAACGAGAACATGCCGTTCAAGGCCATGCTGCGCGCATTGGTGCTGATCCCGTTCATCGTGCCGACCGTACTATCCGCGCTGGCGTTCTGGTGGATATTCGATTCGCAGTTCTCGATCATCTCATGGTCGCTGAAGCAGATGGGAGTGATCACCGAGAATATCAATTTCCTCGGCGATGTTACCTGGGCGCGGATCTGCGTGATCTTCGCCAATATCTGGCGCGGCGTTCCGTTCGTCGCGATCACGCTGCTAGCGGGCCTGCAGACGGTGTCGCCATCGCTTTACGAGGCCGCGACGCTCGATGGCGCGACCGCCTGGCAACGATTCCGGTTCATCACCTATCCGTTGCTGACGCCGATCATCGCGGTGGTGATGACGTTTTCGGTGCTGTTCACCTTCACCGACTTCCAGCTGATCTGGGCGATGACGCGCGGCGGCCCGGTCAATGCCACGCATTTGATGGCGACGCTATCCTATCAGCGTGCGATCATCGGCGGCGTTCTTGGTGAGGGCGCGGCGATATCGAATGCGATGATCCCGTTCCTGCTGGCGGCGATCATGGTCTCCTGGTTCGGATTGCAGCGCCGCAAGTGGCAGCAGGGTGAAAACAATGACTGATCTGCCCGCGTCGAAAACGGTCGATCTCAAGAAGATCCTGTCGACACCCGCGAGGGACGATCACAGCGTCGGCATGAGTTATCTGGAGTCGCTGCCGCGTCGTCTGGTCACGCTCTATCTGCCGCTGTCGATCATCGTGGTCGTACTGCTATTTCCGTTCTACTGGATGGCGCTCACCGCCATCAAGCCGGACGAGCAGTTGCTCGATCTCAACACTTACAATCCGTTCTGGACCTGGAATCCGACCTTCAAGCACATTCATAAGCTGCTGTTCGAAAGCTACTATCCGCTGTGGCTGTGGAATACGATGTATGTTGCGATCGCCTCGACGATCCTTTCGATCGTGGCCTCGGTGTTCGCAGCCTACGCGATCGTGCGGCTGCGCTATCGCGGCGCGCAATGGGTCGGCGGACTGATCTTCCTGTCCTATCTGGTGCCGCCGTCGATCCTGTTCATCCCGCTCGCCACCGTGGTGTTTCAGTACGGTCTGTTCGATACGCCGTTCGCGCTGATCCTGACCTATCCGACCATCCTGATCCCGTTCTCGACCTGGCTGCTGATGGGTTATTTCAAGACCATCCCGTTCGAGCTGGAAGAGTGCGCGCTGATCGACGGCGCCAGCCGCTGGCAGATCCTGACCAAGATCGTGTTGCCGCTGGCGATCCCCGGATTGATCTCGGCGTTCATCTTCTGCTTCACGCTGTGCTGGAACGAGTTCATTTACGCGCTGACATTCCTTACCTCGGTGCAGAACAAGACGGTGCCGGTCGCGATCGTGAACGAATTCGTCGACGGGGACGTCTATCGCTGGGGCTCGCTGATGGCGGGGGCACTAGCAGGCTCGCTGCCGCTGGTTATCCTTTACGCCTTCTTCGTTGAGCATTATGTGTCGGCCATGACGGGAGCCGTAAAAGAGTAAGCGCGCGAGGCCCGGCTGATAATGACAGGGTTCAAAAAGGAGACGGGTCTTGCATATTCTCATTCTTGGCGCCGCCGGCATGGTCGGCCGCAAACTGACCGAACGCCTGTTGCGCGACGGCCGGCTCGGCAGCCGCGACATTACCCGGTTGACGCTGCAGGACGTGGTGGCGCCGACCAGGCCCGCCAACGCGTCGATCCCGGTCGAGGTGGTGGCGTCCGATTTCGCCGATCCCGGCGCGGCCGAACCGCTGATCGCGCACCGGCCCGAGGTGATCTTTCATCTCGCCGCCATCGTCTCGGGCGAGGCCGAGGCCGAATTCGACAAGGGCTACCGGATCAATCTCGACGGCACACGCCATCTGATCGACGCCATCCGCCATGCCGGCGGCGGCTACAAGCCGCGGCTGGTGTTCACGTCGTCGATTGCAGTGTTCGGCGCGCCATTCCCGGAAAAGATCGGCGATGAATTCTTCCATACGCCGCTGACGAGCTACGGCACACAGAAGTCGATCTGCGAACTGCTGATCAACGACTACACCCGCAAGGGCCTGCTCGACGGCATAAGCATTCGCCTGCCGACGATCTGCGTGCGGCCGGGCAAGCCGAACAAGGCCGCTTCCGGCTTCTTCTCCAACATCATCCGCGAGCCGCTGGCGGGTGAGGAAGTCGTGCTGCCGGTGTCCGAGGACGTGAGG
>DAIMKE010000687.1:0-4264 GCA_036721875.1 Bradyrhizobium sp.
CGCGGCCTCCTGCATCGCCGGCTGCGCTTCCGCCTCGCCGAACTCCGCCCGCAGCTTGCGCAACAGCCCGAGCTCGGACTGGAAGTCGACATAGTGCGGCAGCTTGAGATGCTCGACGAAGCCGGTCGCCTGCACGTTGTCGGAATGCGACATCACGAACTCCTCGTCCTGGCCCGGCGCGAGGATTTCCTCGCCGAGTTCGCGGGCGCGCAGGCTGCGGTCCACCAGCGCCATCGACATGGTCTTGCGCTCGCTCTGCCCGAACGCGAGCCCATAGCCACGCGTGAAGCACGGCGCCTCGGTGGCGGAGCCCTTGAACTGGTTGACCATCTGGCATTCGGTCAGTGTGACCGCGCCGAGCGGCACGGCGAACCCGACGTCCTCCGCCATGAACTCCACTTCGACCTCGCCGAGCCGGATCTCGCCGGCAAAGGGATGGTTGCGGCCATAGCCGCGCTGCGAGGAGTAGCCGAGCGCCAGCAGAAACCCTTCGTCGGCCCGGGCGAGATTTTGCAGCCGGAGATCGCGATCGGCTGGAAAGCTGAGGGGTTCGCGGGTGAGATCGCCGACCGGCCGATCGGCATCGGCCTTGGGTGAAGGCTCGATCAGGCCGTCGCGGCCGAGAATGTCGGTCACGCGCGGCATCTCCGCCGGCGTCGCCTCGGAGGCGGCCGGCAAATCGGGCGTCGATGCATCGGCCAGTTGCGGGTCCAGCAGGCGATGGGTGTAATCGAACGTCGGTCCGAGAATCTGGCCGCCCGGGATGTCCTTGAAGGTGGAGGACACCCGGCGGCGCACCTGCATCTGGCCGGTATCGACCGGCTCGCTGGCGCCGAAGCGCGGCAGGGTCGCGCGGAAGGCGCGCACGAGGAAGATGGCCTCGATCATGTCGCCGCGCGCCTGCTTCAGCGCCAGCGCCGCCAGCTCGCGGTCATAGAGCGAACCTTCGGTCATGATGCGGTCGACGCCGAGGCTGAGTTGTCCGGATATCTGCGCCAACGAAAGTTCGGGAACGGCACGATCGCCGCGGCGCTCATGCGCCAGCAGACGGTGGGCGTTCTCGATGGCGCGCTCGCCTCCCTTGACGGCCACATACATGCTTCAATCTCCCTTCGCGACAAGTCGCGTGGTGCGTGGTATGGCCACAACGGCATCGTCGGCCACCAGGACGACATCGATGCCTCGCGGGAACAGCGCGGCGTTGATCGCGAGCCGTTCAAACAGGTCTACCGGCTGCAGCGTGGCGCGCAGCACGGCACTGCCGTCGATGCCGGGACCACGGAGTTCGAACACCGCCCCCTGCGTCAGGCTTTCGACCTGCAGGATCAGCGTTGCCGCACGATCGGGATATTCGCTGCTGCCAAAGGCAAAACGGTCGAGCGCCGGAAGGGTTTTCGCATCCGCAATGAGCGCAAAGCTGCAAATCGCGGAGTCCGCAACGACGGGCGCACCGGTATGGAACCTGAGCCATTTGCCGACGTCTGGTGTTTCCGACATTTTTGGATCGAGCCAGAGTGGCGTATCGTGATCGAACAGCGTCAGTGCGATCGCGGCCGTGCCGCGCATCATTCCAGGCGGCGTCCCCGCTACACTGGCGATGCGATGAACGCTGCCTGGACGGGCCATCGCATCCATCACCGAGCGGAAGGTCGATTGCGCGGACAAGACCTTGTCCGCAAATCCCGCAGGCAGTTCGGCAACCGTCGTCATCGCTTAGCCCTCGCCGCGCACCATTGTGTAGAAATCGACCCGTGTCGCCGCCGTCTCCTGCGCCTTGCGGTTTCGATCGGAGACCATGGCCGCTCGCAACGGCGCGACCACGTTTGCTTCCACCGCACCGGCGAATTGATCCGACTGCACCAAGGCGTCGCACAGCGCGATCATCTGCGCCTTTTGCCTGTCGCGGCCAAGCACATAGCCAAAACCGACCTCGCCGGATGCCAGCCGCACGGCGGCGCGCGAAACCGTCGCCTCGCCCAGATTGAACGGCGCGCCGTCGCCGCCGATCCGGCCGCGCAGCATCACCAGGCCATTCTCCGGCTCACGCAGATCCTCGTGATCAGGGACGCCTACGGTCTCGAGGCGCTGGGTGATTTCGGCCGTGCCGGAATGCGCCAGCACCAGCATCGCGGCTTTGCGCCGCGCCTGCCGCTCGCCCTCGTTTCTGCCGTTCTCACTGCTCGGGTTCATACTGGCCTTGCCGGAATCAAGTTGTCTATGTTAATAGACAACTTGATAGAGAAACGCCATGACGATTTGGTGACAGCAGGATGATTTTTCCGATGCCACACCCCGGCTCTTCCACCCCATGAGCATGCAGGACACCGCATCCGGCGTTGCGCTATGGCGGCAGGTTGCCGACGGAATCGAGCGCGGCATCGCCGACGGCCGGTTTGCCGCGGGCGAAAAGCTGCCGGGCGAGAACGAGATCGCCGAAACCTATCGCGTCAACCGTCACACCGTGCGCCGGGCACTGGCGACGCTCGCCGAGCGCGGTCTCGTGCGCGCCGAACGCGGCAGCGGCACCTATGTGGAAGCGCCGCGGCTCGCCTATCCCCTACGCTCACGCACGCGGTTCTCCGAAATCGTCGGCGCCGGCGGCCGCGAGCCGGATGGCCGCCTGATCGCCGCCTCCGAAGAACTGGCGAGCCGTGAGCTCGCGCGACTGCTTGGATTGAAGACGGGCTCACCGCTGATCCGGATCGAAACCCTGCGTCTGGCCGACCGCACGCCGATCTGCGTCAGCACCAATTGGTTCGACGCAGGACGATTTCCCGAGGCCGGTAAAGTCTATGAGCGCGTGCGTTCGATAACCAAGCTGCTGGCGCACTACGGCATCCGCGACTACCGGCGGGATTCGACCCGTGTTACTGCCGCCATCGTCGATGCGACCGATGCCGCGCGGCTGGATCTGGCATTGGGGCGCCCAATCCTGGTGGTCGACAGCACCGATGTCGATTTGGAAGGAACACCGCTGCTGACCAAGCGCGCGCGCTTTGCCGCCGAACGCGTCGAATTCGTGGTGGAGAACGGTTAGCCGCGGGCGATCGACCTTACGCGATCGCCCGCCGTCCGATGATCGCAAAACGCAGCTTGCCGGAAATCCAATCGATGGCCGATACCGTAACGAGGATGAGCAGAATCAGAAACGATACCTTCTGCCATTCCAGCACCCGGATCTGTTCGGCAAGCTGGAGTCCAATTCCACCTGCCCCGACGATTCCGATGATCGTCGCCGAGCGTGTATTCGATTCAAAATAGTAAAGCACCTGGCTGAGCAGAATCGGAAATACCTGCGGCAGCAACCCGCACCGAACGCCGTGGAGATGGCTGCCGCCCGCCGATCGCACCCCTTCCGCAGGGTTCTTGTCGGCAGCCTCGATGGCCTCCGAAAACAGCTTTCCGAAGCTTCCAAAATCACTGCAGATCACCGCCAGAATACCCGCAAAAGGGCCCAATCCCACGACACCGACCCAGATAAGGGCCCAGATCAGGGTATCGACACCGCGGATGGTGTCGAGGCTGCGGCGCGTCATGAACTGAACGATCCGGTTTGCAACCACATTGCGCGCCGCCAGCAGCGAGACCGGCAACGCCAGCAGCGCGCCACCCAGCGTGCCTAGAAATGCGATCGAAACCGTCTCTCCGAGCGCATGCAAATACTTCAGCGCCTCTGCCCAGGAACCGGCATCGGGTGGCAGCATCAGACGAAGAAACCCGCCCAGCCTGACCATTCCGTCGGAAAGCCGGTTGAACGGAATATCGAGCTGGACAAGGCCGAACAGAAACAGCGCCACGGCCCCGCCGAGGCCTATTGTGAGTTTTCCCCGCTGCCACCAGTTGGGGCGAAAGACGTCCGGATAGCGTTGAACGATGGCGGCGCGGTCTTCAATGCCGAATGAACTCATCTGCCTGCACCCTCCAAACCCAGCAGTCGGTGGCGCACGCGCTCGGTGATGAAATCGATCAGCATGACGGTTGCGATAATCAGCAAAAGGATGGCGCTAACGTCCGTGTAATAGAATTTGCGGACAGCTTCGATCAGGTCCTGCCCGATTCCGCCGGCGCCGACAAAGCCCATCACCGCCGCGCCGCGTACGTTGATCTCGAATCTCAGCAGGCCATAGCTTACGAAGTTTGAAAGAACCTGGGGCACCGCGCCGAACCGGACGATCTGGATCCAGCTTCCCCCGGAAGCCGCCACGCCCTCGATCGGCTTGCTATCGATATTCTCGACAACTTCGGCGAACTGCTTGCCGAGGGC
>DAIMKE010000688.1:0-4263 GCA_036721875.1 Bradyrhizobium sp.
CCGATCACGATCTCCGCCGAGCTGCATGTTGAACAGCGGAATCATTCCGCCCAGCGCGGTGAAGCTGTCGTGCATGGCGTTGACCGCACCGCAGGAGGCAGCCGTGGTGACGACCGAGAACAGGGCGCTGGCGGCGATGCCGAAGCGGACTTCCTTGCCCTCCATGTTGCCGCCCGTCGTGCCGAGGTTGTGCAGGATCGGGTTGCCGGCAGCTTCTTGCCAATAGGTCACGGTGACGCCGGCCATGAACAGCACCAGCATCGCCGCCAGGATGACCCAGCCTTGGCGCGTGTTGCCGACCGCCTTGCCGAAACACCAAGTGAGACCGAAGCCGATGACGAAGATCGACAGCATCTGGACGAGATTGGTGAGCGCGGTCGGGTTCTCGAACGGATGCGCGGAATTGGCGTTGAAGAAGCCGCCACCGTTGGTGCCGAGCATCTTGATTGCTTCCTGGCTCGCCACTGGCCCGAGCGCCAGCGTCTGCTTGACGCCTTCGAGCGTGCTCACGTCGACCGACGCGGCGAGCGTCTGCGGAACGCCCGAGGCGATCAGGAACAGCGCGTAGACGAAGCAGATCGGCACCAGCAGGTAGAGGGTCACGCGGGTGACGTCCGCCCAGAAGTTGCCGAGCGACTTCATCTCCCGCCGCGCGAAACCGCGGAAGAGCGCGAAGGCGAGCGCGATCCCGGTTGCCGCCGACAGAAAATTGTGGATCGTCAGGCCGAGCATCTGGCTGAGGTTCGACAGTGCCGCCTCACCCGAATACCATTGCCAGTTGGTGTTGGTGGTGAAGCTGACGGCGGTGTTGAAGGCACCGTCCGGCCCCACGCCGGCATAGCCCAGGCCGTTGAGCGGGAGCACGCCCTGCAGCCGGAGCACCGCATAGGTGAAGACCATCAGCACGAAGTTGAACAGCAGCATGTGCACGGCGTAGCGGCGCCAGCTCTGTTCCTCGTTGGGATCAATACCGGCGAGCTTGTAGAAGCCCGTCTCGATGGGGCCGAGCACAACATGGAGCGGCGTGCGCCGGCCCTCGTAGAGCGCGTAAAGCCACGCGCCGACCGGCTTGGTCAGCGCCAGCAAGATGCCAACGAAGACGAGAATGAGAATCCAGCCCTGGAGGGTCATGATAACGGCCTCCCTTCTAGAAGCGTTCGGGGCGGACGAGCACCGCCACCAGATAGAGGAGGAGACCGAGCGCGGTCAGCGCGGCGAGCCACAGATCAAGCGTCATGGCTGCACCTCACGCATCATTGCACAGCCGGGCGTAGGCCAGCGTCGCCGCCAGCAGCCCTGCCATGACCGCCAACCAGAGCAGATCCTGCATATGTCGTCTCCCGTTAGAATGCGGCGGTCAGCGACAGCAGCACGGCACCGTCCGCGATGGAGCCGGTGCCGTCCTGGCCTTTGCTGAAGCTTGGTTGCAGATAGGCCGCATCGCGCGGGCCGATGTCGGTATCGACGTAGGACACGCCGATCGTCAGGTTGCGCCAGGTCGCATCGACCCCGAGCGACCAATCCCAATATTTGCCGGTCGGTGCGACGCTGGTCGCATTGGGTCCAAGACCCGGATTGCCGTCAGAATATCCGATATGCGCCTTGGCGGTGAGCGGCGTGCCCTTGAGCGCGACCGCGGCATCACCCCACACGTAGAGGTTGTCGTCCTTGGCGCCCGGACGGTTGTAAACGCCCGCAGCAGCATCCGCGCCGGTCTCATACCAGCGGCCGAGTGCTTCCTGCTTCGGTGCATAGGCGACGCCCGCCGTCAGGGTCGCAGGCCCGGCGGTCCCGGATAGCTTCACATAGGGCTCGGCGAAGTCGGTCTTATCGGCTCCGCCCGGATACATGTACCAAGTCAGGCCGACGTCCAGCGTCGCATTGTCGGAAAGCGGGAGTTTGTAGCCGGCGATAAGGTCCAGTTCCATGTTGGCGCCGCCGAACGTGCCCCAGCCGGAGAGGTTGGAGGCCCAGGTGCCCACATAGACGCCGCTCTTGTGCGCGATGGTGAGGCCTCCCTGGACCGCCATCTCCTTGTCGGTCTGCGAGATACCGCGGAAGCGGTAGTCAGAGGTAATTGTCGCCGAGCCAGTGACGGTGACCTCGGGATCAGGCGCTTCGGCGTCCTGTGCAAAGGCCGGAGCGGCCGGAACGAGAAACAAGACTGCCGCAGCAGCGGCGGGTAGGCGGTACATGTCGTTATCCCCCATGAGGAGCGGCGGAGACGTTCCGCGCGCGAATCGTGAGGGTGACCAAATATTGCGAGGGGGCGTTAAGTATCGAGATGGCAACCAGGCCATCTCCATAGTGTTTGCATATAGATCGATGCGCTGAACTGGCCGCGCCATCAGATTTCCACCTGCGAACCGAGCTCCACAACCCGGTTTGTCGGCAAGCGGAAGAAGTCCATTGCGCTTTCGGCATTGCGCTGCATCCACGCGAACAGCTTCTCGCGCCAGATCATCATGCCTGGCCGCTCGGAGGCGATCAGCGTCTGGCGGCCGAGGAAGAAGCTCGTCTCCATCGGCTTGAGCTCCGGATCCCATCCGTGGCACGAGCGCAGCGCCTCGGGCAGGTCCACCTCGTCCATGAACCCGTAGCGCAGGACCGCCCGGTGAATGCCGTGGCCGACGGTCAAGACCTCGATGCGTCGATCGGTGGGAACATGCGGGATACGCTCAATGACAACGGTCGCGATGATGTTGCGCTCGTGAAGCACCTTGTTGTGCTTGACGTTGTGGAGCAGCGCCTGGGGCACGGCGTCTCGACTGGCGGAGAGAAAGACCGCCGTGCCCGGCACACGCCGCAAGCTGCTGGCGGCTGAAGACGCGAACAGTTCGAGTGACATCGCGCTGTCCTCAAGCCGCACATGCATCAGCTTGCGCCCGGTCTTCCAGGTCGTGAGCAGCATAAAGACGATCGCTGCAACGAGCAGCGGGAACCAGCCGCCATCGGGAATTTTGGTGAGCGTCGAGGCGAAGAACATCGCGTCGACGAAGAGGAAGAGGCCGGTCACCGACACGGTCGCCCACAGCGGCCAGCGCCAGACAGTATGGGCGAGCACGCCCAGCATGCAGGCCGTGATGAACATGGTGCCCGTGACCGCGATGCCGTAGGCGGCGGCAAGATTGCTGGAGCTCCTGAAGCCGACCACCAGCGCGATGACAAACCCGAGCAGCAGCCAGTTGACCAGCGGCACGTAGATCTGGCCTGCGGCACGAGCACTGGTGTGGAGGATGCGCAGCCGCGGCAGGAAGCCGAGCTGCACGGCCTGCTGGGTCACGGAGAAGGCGCCCGATATGACCGCTTGGCTCGCGATGATTGTGGCGAGAGTGGCCAGGATCACGAGTGGCAACCGCGCCCACTCTGGCGCCAGCAGGAAGAATGGCGCTTCGATCGCTCCCGGCTGATCCAGCAGCAGCGCGCCCTGGCCCATGTAATTCAGCAGAAGGCACGGGAAAACGGCGTAGAGCCATGCGATCGAGATCGGTCGGCGCCCGTAATGTCCCATGTCGGCGTAGAGTGCCTCGGCGCCGGTGACGGCCAGCACGATCGATCCCAGCGCGAGGAAGGCTAGGCCGAAGTCAAGCGCGAAGAAGTTGATCGCCCACCATGGGTTGAGTGCCATGAGGACCTCGGGACGATCGACTATGTTGGTGACGCCGAGGACAGCGAGAACCACGAAATAGATCGCCATGACGGGGCCGAAGAAAGCACCGACCCGCGCCGTACCGTGCGACTGGATGAAGAACAGCCCGACCATGATCGCGACGGCGATCGGAATGACGAATGGATGCAGGCTGTCCTGGACCGCGGTCAGCCCCTCGACCGCCGAGAGCACCGATATCGCGGGGGTAATGATCGCATCGCCATAGAAGAGCGCCGCTGCGAAGATGCCGAGCATGATCACCGCCGGGAGCCAGGTCTTGTCCTTCACTTTCCCGGTGATCAGTGCGAGCAGAGCGAGACTTCCGCCTTCACCCTGATTGTCGGCGCGCAGGATAATAGCGACATACTTGACCGTCACGATGAGCAGCATCGTCCAGATCATCAGCGACAGGATGCCGTATATATGGAGTTGGTCGACCGGCAGCGGATGATGGCCCGCGAAGCTTTCCTTCAACGCGTAGAGCGGTGACGTCCCGATGTCACCGAACACCACGCCGAGCGCGCCGAGCGCCAGCTTCGATGTGGAATCGCTATGATGGCTCGGCTCGGCCGCAACGGCCGGCATCGGGGATGCAGTCATTCATGGTCCTGAGC
>DAIMKE010000689.1:0-4252 GCA_036721875.1 Bradyrhizobium sp.
GAGGTGGTCACCAGATCGGACGGAACAAAACGACCAGGTGTAGCAGCTTGAAGGGTCTCGACGTCGGGCTTGACGCGGTCGGCCAGCGCAATGAACGTGTCGTCCGTGCGGGTCATGACGACACGGTATTTGCCGGATTTTTCCATCCGGTCGCGCAGCGCCAGGCCAAATCCCAGCACCAGGTTCTTTTCCATGATGTCGGCGCCGCCGGCCTGGGTGCCGTTGTCGCCCCCGCCGTGGCCGGGATCGATCACGATCACCGGTCGCTTGTCGGGCGGCTGCGTGGACGCCGTCGCGGCCGGTCCGTCAGCCCGGGCCACGCCGGCATTGGCATCGGCGATCGCGGGCCGGAGTTCGGGACGGCTCTCGGGCGCGAGCAACTGGACGAAGGCGGTGCGGTCCACCTGCTCGAATTCGATCACCAGCCGCGGCGGCTGTCCGTTGGCCGCTTCGACCACGTATGATTTGGCGATCTTGGCCGGCCCGGTCAGGTCGAAAACGATTCGCGACCCGCCCGGCATGACCAGACCATAGCGGAACGCCTTGACCAGCCCCCGTCCGGTCGTGCCGGCTTCCGCGCCGAGCTTGAAGCTGACCTGCGGAAGATCGAGCACCACACGATAGGGGTCGGCCAGCGGGAAGGCGCGAAACTGGATCGGCTTGTCCAGATCGAACACGACGCGGGTTTGCTTGGCGTCGCCGGCCAGGCGGGCTTCGGACACGGTCGGAAAATTTGCCCCCGCCGCGACGGCGGAACCCGCGGCCTTGGGCAGGCTCTCAGCCGACGATTCGCCAATCGACGCGGCGCAGAGCAATGCTGCAGCGCACAAAAGCCCGTATCCCAGCAAAACAGGGTGATTTGCGCGCTTCGCCAACGATTCACAGCCTCCGGAAGGGCCCTCACTTACCGCATTAGGCCCCCATGGTTAATCCGACCTTAAGTTATACCGGACAAAAACGGCCAAGTGTTGCCGCGCTGCGACGGTACCCGACGCTTCCCTTGCAGGCAGCCGCCAATCCACGTATGTACGGGGGGCTGACGGCTAATACTCCCGGTTGTGTCGCGTTCAGCCTCCCGGTGCAGCGCCGGAACCTTCCAGGTCGAAGGCTCCTGCGTCTTTCCCGATCCCTCCCCGGCCAGCGCTGCGCGCGGCTGACACGGAGTGGCGGTTTCGAGCCCGAGCGGCGTCCGGTCCCAGGTCCTTTTCTCCTGGGACGGTTTGAGACACGGCAAAACTGATTATCCGGACCCGAACGGTCCGATATGCGATGGCCGGCAGGCGTTTCGGCGCCTTGTCGGGGCTTCAGCGATAGACACGGCGGTATCTTCTTCCGCCAACATGTTCAGACGGGCCGACGCTTGATGCGCCAGACTGTGTTGCCGACCAGGATCCAAGGAACGATCGCGCCAACGCGAAGTGAAAACTTCGCACGTCGCACGGTTCCGATGGGCCCACGTTCGGCGCGGCGCCAAAATGTGCGTTTTGGCCTTCCCCTAACCCCCGAATCAGGTGGACCGTCGCGTCACCGGGCCGCGCAGTTTGCGCGTGCCATGCACCGCGCCCGCCGCCGTCAAGAGTTCCAAAATGCCCAACAAGATGTTGATCGACGCCACTCACCCGGAAGAGACCCGGGTCGTTGTGGTCCGTGGCAATCGCGTCGAAGAATTTGATTTCGAGACGGCCCAGCGCAAGCAACTGCGCGGAAATATCTATCTCGCCAAGGTGACGCGCGTGGAGCCGTCGCTGCAGGCGGCGTTCATCGAATATGGCGGCAACCGCCATGGCTTCCTGGCCTTCAGCGAAATCCATCCCGATTATTACCAGATCCCGGTCGCCGACCGTCAGGCGCTGATCGAGGCCGACGAACGCGCGCACCGCGAGGCCGAGGAAGAGAGCGAGAACCGCTCCAACCACCGCCGCGGCCGCTCGCGCCACCGCAACGCCCGCCGCCGCGGCCATGGCGACCGCGTCCAGAGCGACGTCATCGAGGGCGCCACCGATCCCTCGCAGGCGGCCCAGCCCCTGTATGAGGGAGAGGACCACCCGCACCAGCACGACGGCGTGCAGTCGGGTGAGGCGCCCGCGCACGACGTCGAACATCACGAAGATGCCGCCCATCACGACCACGAGGCGCACGACCTTCCCGTGCAGGCTCGCGAAGAGGGCCCCTCGCACGATCATGAAGGCGATCGCGAAGCGTCCGGTCATGAAGACCACGCACCTGTGGCCAGCGAAGCACCGCCTGCAGAAGCGCAAGCCGATGCGGCCGCTGCCGTGGCGGAACCGGTCAGCGCAGCCGCGCCCGTCGAGGCCGAGCGTCACGCTGACCCCCGGGATGAACACCACGACGATCGCCATGACGCCGAGCTGGCGCGGGAAAATGCCGCCCATGCCGACGACATGCCGCATGTCGAGCATGCCGGCGACGAATATGCCGCGGTCCCGCATGAAGAGCATGCCGCCGAAGGCGACGATGACGACGATGAGGACGATGGCGAGGACGCCGAAGAGGAAGTCGTCGAATCCGTCGGCGGCGACGACGTGCTCGAGGAAGTGCCGGAGCGCGCCTTCCGCCCGCGCCGCCAGTACAAGATCCAGGAAGTCATCAAGCGCCGCCAGGTGATGCTGGTTCAGGTCGTCAAGGAAGAGCGCGGCAACAAGGGCGCGGCGCTGACGACCTACCTGTCGCTGGCCGGCCGCTACGCCGTGTTGATGCCCAACACCGCCCGCGGCGGCGGCATCAGCCGCAAGATCACCTCGGCCCAGGACCGCTCGCGGCTGAAGGAAGTGGTGCAGGACCTCGACGTGCCGGAAGGCATGGGGATCATCCTGCGCACCGCCGGCGCCTCGCGGACCAAGCCGGAAATCAAGCGCGACTTCGAATATCTGATCCGGATGTGGGAAACCGTGCGCGACATGACGCTGAAGTCGCAGGCCCCCACCCTCGTCTACGAGGAAGGCTCGCTGATCAAGCGCTCGCTGCGCGACCTCTACAACAAGGAAATCGACGAAATCCAGGTCGCCGGCGAAGCGGGCTACCAGGAAGCGCGCGACTTCATGAAGATGCTGATGCCCTCGAACGTGCGGGCGGTCAGGCAATATCGCGACGGCCAGCCGCTGTTTTCGCGGATGGGCGTCGAGAGCCAGCTCGATGCGATGTTCTCGCCGACCGTGCAACTGCGCTCCGGCGGCTACATCGTGATCAACCAGACCGAGGCGCTGGTCTCGATCGACGTCAACTCCGGCCGTTCGACCCGCGAACACCACATCGAGGACACCGCGCTCAAGACCAATCTCGAAGCGTCCGAGGAAGTCGCGCGGCAGTTGCGCCTGCGCGATCTCGCAGGGCTGATCGTCATCGACTTCATCGACATGGACGAGAAGCGCAACAACCGCGCGGTCGAGCGCAAGCTCTCCGACTGCCTGCGGCAGGATCGCGCGCGCATCCAGGTCGGGCGGATCTCGCATTTCGGCCTGCTGGAAATGTCGCGCCAGCGCATCCGCGCCAGCGTGCTGGAGAGTTCGACCGAGCCCTGCGCGGTATGCGGCGGCAGCGGACACGTCCGCTCGGTCTCGTCGGTGGCGCTGCAATTGCTGCGCGGCATCGAGGAAATCCTGATGAAGGGCGCGACCCACAATCTCGTGGTCCGCACCCGTACCGACGTCGCGCTCTACGTTCTCAACCACAAGCGCGGCCATCTGCGCGACCTCGAAAACGCGTTCAAGGTCTCGCTCGCGGTCAGCGCCGATCCGACCGTGGCCGGCCAGCAGTCGTTCATCATCGACCGCGGCGAACAGGTTCACACGCTGGAAGCCGCCAAGGCGCTACTCGTGACGCAGGCCGCAGCTTCCCCGGCGCAGGCCGAGGAAACCTATGACGACGAGGACGGCTTCGACATCGAAACCGAGTCCGAAGTCGAAACCGAGGAAACCGAAGGATTGGCCGACGATTCCGCCACCGAGGGAGCGGGCGAAGGCGAAGGCGAAGGGGACGGTCATCGCCGCAAGCGGCGCCGACGCCGGCGCGGCCGCGGCGAGCCGCGTGAAGGTGGTGCACCTCGCGAGGATGGTGCGCCTCGTGAGGAGAGTGACGCGCTTCGCGTCTCCGGCGAAGCCGTCGAAGGTGCCGCCGCCGACGAAGGCGAAGCCGAGGAAGACGAAGGCGAAGAAGGCATGGTCCGCGGCGAACAGGCTGCCAATGGCGAGCGGCGCCCGCGCCGCCGTGGCCGCCGTGGCGGACCCCGCCGGCG
>DAIMKE010000690.1:0-4249 GCA_036721875.1 Bradyrhizobium sp.
CCGGCGGGAAGTTCTTGAAGGACCGTCGGGGCGCCGCGTGCGTTCGGAAGCTGAGAGAGCTCGGATCGTCGCCGAGAGTCTGTTGCCCGGTGCCCAGGTGTCCGAGGTTGCGCGCAAGCACGGAGCGACGCGCTGGTAGATCTACGACTGGCGACGGCGGTTTCGACAGCGAGGCATGTTGCCGCCGTGCGAGGCGTCCCCGCCGACATTCGCGCCGCTGGTCGTGGAACATGCGTTGGAGGAGCGTCAGACTCCGGCGATCAAGCTTGAGATCGCGATCGGTGATGTCGTGCTGCGGACGGACACGGCCATTGATGGTGAGCAGCTGTCCCGGGTGATCCGTGCGGTGCGAGCGTCACGATGATCGCGGCCGGTGCTGATCTGAAGATTTACGTTGCAATGCGGCCGATCGACTTCCGCTGTGGCCAGGATGGGCTTGCGGCAAAGGTGCAGGAGATGCTCCGTCTCGATCCGTTCAGCGGCGCAGCCTTCGTGTTCCGATCGAAACGAGCGGACCGGATCAAGATTTTGGTCTGGGATCGAACGGGCCCGGTGTTGGTGCACAAGCGCCTCGAAGGTTGCAAGTTTGTTTGGCCAAGGATCGCGGACGGCGTGATGCGAATGTCGCCCGCGATGTTCGCTGCCTTGCTCGAGGGCGCTTGTTGATGCCCTTACTTTTCATGTTGATCCTCCCTCAGATCGATCTTCGCGACACGGTGATTTCTCAAGCTGCGAATGGCTTGCAGGGCGGCTGTTTTGTCGGGGAACAGGAAGCGGCCCGAAGGCTCTCGGGTGGTCAGGATGCTCTCTCGTTTGAGCTGAACATAGATCCACTTGGTGGGAATGCTGAGACGGTTTGCCAGTTGGGTTACTGTCGAATGGTCAGCGATCGCCGGCCATCGTGTTTGCCGATGTTGCACCTTTAGGCGGCGTTTAAGCCGAATGCGCTGGACCGTGACCGGCAGGACTTTGTCCGCTTCCCATTGCGAGTGATGCCCTTCCGATCACCTTGGCACGCAGATCATGAGCAACGCCTATGGGGTCGTTTGCCTTGGGCACCTTGCGCTGGGCCAACGCCTCCTCGGCTCGACGCAGCTCCAACAGGGCCGCTTCCCAGCGCCGCTCCAGCTCGCCGGTGACCAACCGGTTGTCAGGGTCAGCGCGATTGAACTGGCGCTCAGCAAGGGCTGCTTGATAGCGAAGCCTCTCAATCTGCTGCTCCTCGGCGTGCCGTAGGGCTCTTTCGGACTGCAGATGGGTCTTGCGCGCTTTGGACAACGCATCGATTTCCGCCGGCGCCACCGCCTCCAAGAATGCCGCTGTAACCTGTGCGTCGATCGGTGCGGCCCGCAGGTTCTGACATTCCGGAGCGCCGCGCTGGATTTTGAGATGATTGCAGACATATTGACTGCCGCCCTTGTAACGCACAGCCATCTTGTGTCCGCATTCGCCGCAATAGGTGATGCCGTGGAGCAATGCTGCTCCATCACGAGGGATGCCACGGCTCTCGATGTGCTGGTACTCTGCCCGATTGTCGCGCAGCATCGCCTGGATCTTCTCGAAGGTCTCCCAATCGATATAGGTCGGGTACTTTTCCCTCACCACGATCCTCCAGTCCGTTCCACGACGCGGAGATTTTTGTGGACGCTCTCCCGGTCTTTGGGATGGCTTCTGCCAAGTCCTTCCATAGACAAAGGCGCCTGCATAGGCCGGATTCTTGAGGATCGCCGTCACGGCCGAGACAGTGGCCGGTTGCCAGCGCAAATCGCCATGGCGGTCGCGGCGAGGCAGTGCCAAGCCGCGTGCAACAAAGGCCCGCATCACTTGCGCGGCGGTCCGCACCTTCAGGAAGGTCTCGAAGAGCAGCAACAGGCGCCCCTGCACCTCGAGATTGGGGTCCTTGGTGACCACCCCAGAAGGATCGCGGACAAGGCCCGCCGGCAGTTGCAAGGCCAAGTCACCGCGTTCGGCTTTTGCCATAAGCCCAGTGGTCATCCGGCTTTTAATCGTGTGCAATTCTAGCTCTGAGATCGTTCCCTTCAAACCGAGGAGCAGGCGGCCATTGGGCGTTCCGGGATCGTAGATGCCATCACGGTCGGCGATCAAACAACGGCGGTGCCCGCAGACATCAAGCAGCGGGTACCAATCCGAACAATTGCGCGCCAGGCGCGTCACGTCCATCGACAAGATAAGGCCAATCTCGCCAAGAGTGACGCGCGCAACCAAGTCCTTAAACCCTTTCCTGTGGGCTGCGGCAGCACCACTCTGCCCAAGATCGCTGTCAATCACATCGATGTCCGCCTCGCGCCATCCGAGATCGCGAGCGCGCTGCGAGAGGGCGTACTGGAGCTTCAGGCTTTCTTGATTGGTGATCACTTGGTGTGGCGTCGACTGCCGGACATACACCACCGCTTTGCGGTCCAGGTGATCCGGTTTGACGAGTTCTGAGCCCATCGCTCATCTCCCGCAGGACTTGGCCGAGATCTTCTGCGATCGCCTGCCGGAGCATTTCCGGCAAACTGCGCCAGACCTCTCGAGGTTCGATGGGCATTGTGCCCCCGCTCTCTTCGGCCAACGCGATTAAGTCCTGCAGCGCGTCGAGGCTCAGCTTGGTCGGCGCGGCGCGCAGCAAGCCGTTCCGCTCAAGACACGTCACCCCGAGCGGCAGAAGAAGCGTGAGACCGAATCGGTAATGTACACGCGCAAAGGATTCCTTGCACGCTCCACGTGTGGTCGTCTCCTTGCCGATCGAGATCAATCGATAGCGCCGACCATAAAGCGGATGACGCGGATCAACGACTTCCACCTCTTCGCCGGCGGCTACGTCATCGTGACTCTTGTGGGTATCTCCCGATGCCCTCGCTCGAAGGTCTGGATTGGAGACTGGTCCGCCCGGAAGAAGCACGGCGCCCGCAGGCGGCGGGATAACTGCGTCAGAATGACTCGGCAGCTATTTTGATCGTGGCACACGCGGCGGCGATGTGCTCGAAATAGCGCATGAGCATCGCGGCGCTGCGCGACGAAAATGAACAACTGAAAGCGCTTTTGGCGCAAACCCAGGCGGCGTTGAGCGAGCATCAGGGGGCGCTGGCGGCCTCGGAAGAAGCGCGGCGTCGGCTGGAGATCATCCTCGGCGAATTGCGACGCGAGAAGTTCGGCGCGAAGTCCGAGAAGCTGCGGCCAGATCAATAGCATTTGCCACTCGAAGACGTGGAGATCGCGCAAGGCGTCCTGGATGCGGCACAGGAGAAGGCTGCGGCGGTCATCAGGGGCCGATCTCGCACCGGATCGGATCAGGACCGTCATCGTAATCGGGGCTGCTTGCCTGCCCATTTGCCGCAGGTGGAGCGGATCCTCGAGCCTGCGAGCACGCTTTGTCCGTGCGGTTGCGGGGCCATGACGAAGATCGGCGAGGACGTTAGCAAACGGCTCGACGTGATCCCGGCGCAATGGCGCGTGCTGGTCACACGCCGCCCGAAATACATCTGCCGCCGCTGCTCGGGCCCTGTCGTGCAGGCGCACGCACCGGAGCATGTCGTGCCTGGTGGACTACCGACCGAAGCGGCGATTGCGCACGTGATCGTCTCCAAGTTTGGCGACCATACGCCGTTTTACCGTCAGGCCGAGATCTATGCGCGCCAGGGGATCCGGCTTGATCGGGCGACCCTGGGCAATTGGTCCGGCCGCGCCTGCTTCCATCTCCAACCCGTTGCCGACCACATGCGCCGCCATCTGGCAGCGGCGGATCGCCTGTTCATGGACGAAACCACGGCGCCGGTGCTCGATCCCGGGCGTGGTCAAACGAAGAAGGGCTACTTCTGGGCGATCGTCTCCGACGACCGCGGCCATAGCGGCCCAAGTCCGCCGATCGTGCTGTTCCGATATGCCCCCGGTCGCAGCGGCGCCTTCGCTGAACAGTTCCTGGACGGCTTTAACGGACGCTTCCTGCAATGCGATGCCTATGACGGTTATGACCGGCTCAGCGAAGTCGCTCGACGGCAAGGGCCGTGGACGCTCGTGCATTGTTGGAGCCATTTGCGCCGGCGCTTCGTCAAATTGGCCCGCAACAGCAAATCGCCGATCGCCGAGGCCGCCGTCCGGCAGATCGCACAGCTTTACGCCATCGAAGCCATGGTACGCGGTTCATCGCCGGACATCAGGCTGGCCGCGCGCAAGGAGCACTCGCTGCCCATCGTCGAGGCGTTGAAGCCGTGGTTCGAGAAACAGCTGTCGATGATCTCCAGCGGCT
>DAIMKE010000691.1:0-4246 GCA_036721875.1 Bradyrhizobium sp.
GGCTGAACGACGTGACCTGCGCGGGCTGCCACCAGACGCGCGGCATCGGCGGGTTTCATTTCCCTGGTGTCGATTGGATGGCCGCAAAACCCTCCAACACGACCGTGGTGCCGGCCTCGCCGCATTTCTTCGGCGACCAGGTCCGCCGCCGCGATATTCTCACCGCGCTGCGCGACGCCACACAACCGGATTATTCGAAGGGATTTGCTAGCCGCCCGCAATTGCGCGGCAGCACCGAACTCGCTGGTACCGGATATTTCGACGGCTGGGGCGCGCATTGTTATGCGTCGGACAAGCCGTCTGCCGGCAAGGACGTCAGTTTTCGGAACTGGACCTGCGCCGGCGGGTTGACCTGCCAGGTTTCCGGCAAAACTTCGCGTTTCGGCATGTGCTTCGTGAAGAACCGCTAGCGATGAGCAGTACGCGTCGATCAACCGGCGAGGATCATCGATGAGTTCTTCGGATCAGAACAAGCAACGCAACCGCGAGATCGCGGAGAACGAAGCGGAGCGACAAGTCACGGGAGACGTCCGCGTCAGCGTTTGGGCGATAACGGCGTCCGTCATCGCCGGCGCGATCGTGCTCGGCATCGTCTGGGCGTGGCTAAACCGCTGAGTGGATTCCCCACCAGCGGGTTACCTGGCGTAGTGCGTCAGCCGCTTACCGGGCAACAGATCGTAGGCAGACTTCCAGCCCGGCAATTGCGCCATGCGCCCAAGCCAGGCGTGGATCGCAGGATGGCTCGCCGCCCAATCGTATCCGGTCTCGTCGGCGGGATAGTGCAGGTAGGCCATCATCGAAATATCGGCCACCGTCGGCCGCGTGCCTATGGCGAACGCGTTCTTTTGCATATGCGCTTCGAGGATCGACAGGAAGTCGTCAAGCCGCCTGCGGAAATACTTTTGCACGGCCTCGTCCGGGGACGGCGTGAAGGTTCGGTTATAGCGATAGGTCGCCATGTAGCCGGTGAGCTTGTGGTTGTCCCAGAACAGCCAGCGCAGCAATTCGAACTGCTCTTGTTCGCTCTCTCCACCGAACCGGCCGAATTGCCTGGCGAGCTTGAGCAGGATCGGCGCGGTCTGGGTCAGGCGTTCGCCATCCACCTCGAGCACGGGAATTTCGCCCATCTCGTTGACGTCGCGCCGCCACTCCGGCGTGCGGGTGACGCCGCCGCCGAAGTCGGTCCATACGGGCTCGAAGCGCTGCCCGCACAGCGTGAGCATGAGCGCGAGCTTGTAGCTGTTCCCGGATTCGGGAAAGTAGTGCAGGCGATAGGTGGGCATGGCTATCTCACGCCACCGCGCCGGACGCGCGCAGCTTGCCGATCGCGGCTTCGTCATAGCCCGCGTTGCGCAGAATCTCGTCGCTGTGCTCGCCGAGCGCAGGCGGCTTGCGGGGCTGGACCTTGCGGCTGCCATCCACCCAGATCGGGCTGGAGATCGTCATCATGGTGTCGTTCTCGAACGGCACCAGCACCTCGTTGTCGATCATCTGCTGGTCGGTTGGAATATCGTCGAGGATGCCGACCACGCCGAACACCAGGCCGTTGCCGTCGAGGATCTTGCGCCACTCGGCGAGATCCCTGGTCACGAAGGTCTCGTCGAAGATCTTGATCAGTTCCAGCGACCGCGCGTGGCGATCCTTTTTGGTCTCGAACCTGACATCGGTGACGAGATCCTCGCGGCCGAGGCAGCGCGCCAGCGTCGGCCATTGCCGGTCCTCATTGAGCAGCGACAGGATCAGCCAGCGGCCGTCCTTGCACTGGTAGTGGTTGGTGACGGCGTTGAGCGCACGTTCGCGCGGACGGCGCTCGCCGAACTTCGCGCCGACCAGCTTGGCCTGCGCCAGCACCGACGCCGCCCAGACGCCGTTGGCCATCAGGTTGGAACTGACATGCGAGCCCTTGCCGGTGCGCTCGCGCTTGTAGAGCGCGGTGACGATCGCGCCGTAAAACGCCATCGCGCAGGGGTGATCGCCCATGCCGGCGATCGATCGCGCCGGCGTGGTGTGCTCGTCCGCGCGCACCAGATCCATCAGGCCGGAGCGCGCCCAATAGGCGTTGGAGTCAAAGCCGGGCTTGTTGGCTTCCTCGCCCTTTTCGCCATAGCCGGTGAAGGACGCGTAGATCAGGCGTTCGTTCTGCGGAGCTAGATGCGCGTGCGTGATCCCGAGCCGCTCGCGCACCTGCGGCGGATAATTGGTGATGAATACGTCGGCCTGTGCGGCGAGCCGGTGCAGCACGGCCTGGCCTTCGGGCCTGGAGAGATCGAGCGCGAGGCTCTTCTTGTTGCGGGCTTCCAGCATCCACGCGAAATTATGCTCGCTGTGGGGATAGCCGGGCAGGTTGGGCAGGTTGCGGTAGGGGTCGCCGGCGCCGGGCGGTTCGATCTTGATGACGTCGGCGCCGAAATCCGACAGCACGGTGGCGGCCGCGGGTGCTGCGATGAAGCTCGCGCAATCCAGAACCTTCAGGCCTTCAAAAATACCCTTTTCCATCGTGGCGCCGCTCCGTGCCGTTTGTTGGTTTTGTTGAGATATCGCCCCGGGGCGATCCTGTTCAAACGCCATTTGGACCATGTTGGAGGGGCGATGCAACTACTCCCCGCCGGACATCAGAGCTGCATTCCCGCCTGCCGCCGCGGTATTGACCGTCACCGTCTGTTCGGTTGCAAAGCGCGGCAGATAGTGCGGCCCGCCGGCTTTAGGTCCGGTGCCGGACAGGCCGTGACCGCCGAACGGTTGCACGCCGACGACGGCGCCGATCATGTTGCGGTTGACGTAGATGTTGCCGACCTGCACGGCCTCGATCGCGTCCTCCACCGTGTCGTCGATGCGGGAGTGGATGCCGAGTGTCAGCCCATAGCCCGAGCGTTCGATCGACTGCAGCACCCGGTCGAACCGGTCAGCGGCATATCGCACCACGTGCAGTACCGGGCCGAACACTTCTTCCTTGAGTTGCCCGGCATCGGACAATTCGAAAATGTGAGGTGCGACAAAATTGCCGGCGGGCGCGGTGCCGGCAAAATGCACCTTTGCTTCCTGCTTCATACGCGCGATGTGCGCGTCGAGCCGCTGCTTGGCCTCGGTATCGATCACCGGCCCGATATGCGTGGCGGGATCGCCGGGATCGCCGACCACGAGTTCGCGCGCCGCACCTGCGATCATCTCGATCATGCGGTCGGCGACGTCGTCCTGGACGAATAACAGCCGTAGCGCGGAGCAGCGCTGGCCGGCGGAGCGGAACGCCGAGGTCACGACATCGTCGGCAACCTGCTCCGGCAGGGCGGTGGCGTCGACGATCATCGCATTGATGCCGCCGGTTTCCGCGATCAGCGGCACGATCGGCCCGTCCTTGGCGGCAAGTGCGCGGTTAATCGTTCGTGCGACCTCGGTCGAGCCGGTGAACACGACGCCTGAGATATCCGGATGCGCCACCAGCACTGAGCCGATCCGGCCGTCACCGGCAACGAGTTGCAGCGCCGATGTCGGCACGCCGGCTTCATGCAACAGCCGCGCGGCCTCAGCGGCAATCAGCGGGGTTTGCTCGGCCGGCTTGGCAACGACCGCGTTGCCGGCCATCAGGCCTGCCGTGACTTGTCCCAGAAAGATCGCCAGCGGAAAATTCCACGGCGAGATCGCGACGAAGACGCCACGGCCGCGCAGGCACAGCACATTGCTCTCGCCGGTCGGCCCCGGCATGGCCTCGCCCGCACCGAAAAGCTCGCGTCCCTGCGCGGCATAGTAGCGGCAGAAATCGACGGCCTCGCGAACTTCCGAGACCGCGTCATCCAGCGTCTTGCCACCCTCGCGCTGCAAGAGTGCAATGAAATGCGCAGATCGGGCTTCCAGCAGATCGGCTGCCCTTTCCAGCGTGGCTGCCCGCGTGTCAGCCGCCGTTCTGCTCCACCTGCGGAACCCGTCGCTTGCCGCCGACACAGCGGCATTCGCAGCCGCCGCCGTCGCATCGGCGACACTTCCCGTTGCGGGCACGTGCTGCGCAGCAACGGCAGAGACGAGATGGCTCAGCGCCGCGCGTTCGCCGAATTCGATGCCGCGCGAGTTTTCGCGCTGCGGCCGGTAGAGGTCGCGCGGCAGCGGAATGTTCGGATGCGCGGCATTGTCTGCGCTCCCGATGATGTCCGCCGGCCGCCGCAGCAACTGTGAAACCGGCACAGCCTCATCGGCGGCCAGCGCAACAAAGGATGAATTGGCGCCATTCTCGAGCAGTCGCCGCACCAGATAAGCG
>DAIMKE010000692.1:0-4243 GCA_036721875.1 Bradyrhizobium sp.
GTCGTCATGATCGGGTCCATTTCTCGGGATTGAAGCGCTGGCGCCTTCGTTGAATTCACCCTTCCAACAACCGTCATTCTTGGGATTGATGTCAGAGTGTGAGCACTCCTCACGAGATCGACTTCCGATCGGTCCTTTCATCTGGGGCTCCAGGACGGAGCAAAAAAAAGGCCCGGCAGAGCCGGGCCATCTGAGCATCTAATGGGGGAGGCGGTTGCCTCCGTCGTCGTCGAAGGGGTCGCGGAGGCTGTCGGGGATGCGCGCGGTGCGCTGATTGGCAACGCAGTGGAAGCACGAAACATCGATGGCAATGAGTGCGATGAAGACCGGCACCGCAACCCAAGCCTCGATCTCGCGGTTGAGCACCATTGAGACGATCAGCGTCGTGATCGATCCGATCGTCACGCTCGAAAGCACAAGATATCGGTCGACCTGCGGCGATCCTGTCGAAAGGAAGCGGCGATCCTTTCGGTCCATCGTGCGGAAAAAGCGCTGCATGTAGAGGAAGCAACCTCCATAGCGGAGGGCCACCCATATGAGCGTTCCCTGCAGAAGGGCAGCAGCCGCGAAAACCTCAAAAGGTTGAGATGAGGGCATGGAATAATCCGAATTGCGCCGCCGAAAATGGCGGCTCGAAAATAGCGATATTATGCAGCGGCGTTTTCGAAATAATCGATATTCTTATGTCTCGATTGCCACGGTTCTTGGGTGAAGTAAATCAGCCCCAGCGCGGGGCGGCCCGGCCCGGGCACCGGATCAAAGCCGGTTCTGGCTTTAGTCGCCCGCCGCGTGTCGAAGGCATATTCGTCGTCGATGCGGTAGATGATCCGCCCGCCGACACCGCTGCGATTATACGCAAAGCACGCCTCGACCCGTCGGCTTTCGAGCTCATATCGAGCGTGCGTATGGTGATGGAGCAGTTCGATCCCGATCGGATCGCGTGTCGAGTAAGCGTAGGTTCGATCCCGGCTCGAGAGAGCAGTGGCAGAAGGCACGAAGTCCGGCCGTAGCCGAACGATCCACTCGCGCTCTTGCCGACCCGTCACAGGGTCAGGATTGGCGAGGGCTGGGTCCAGACTCCAGGAGCTCACGACGTCGAAGGCAGTGGGGTCGATTTCGACCACGTTTCCCTCATCGCCGGTGAAATACTCGGCGATCGAACGCGTAGCGGTGAACGAAAGGACGCTCGTTCCAGCCACTGTCTGCAGCGGGGTTTCGAGGAGACGAGCGCGGCGCGCGACGTGCGTTCGGCAGAAATGAAAGTTCCAGGGCTCGTCGTCTCGTCGAGCGAGGCCGCTTGGAAGCGTAATATCTCTGTCGCGCAGGCCACGGAAAAGCACCTTCGGGACCTTGACCATACCGAGCCGGCATTTTGCCCGGTTTCGCCGCTCCCACAGAACGAAGCCGAAAACGGCTTTGAACAAGCGGCGTCGCCCGTCGTCATCGAGAGTCGATGCAATCGAGCCGCCTATCCGAATGAGCTTACGGTCCTTCGCTAGGCTGCGCACATCGCCCGGCGAGAGGGCGTCGACGAAGAGAAGCGACCCGATGGCGCGCGTCTGGGCTGTCGTATCTGTGAACACGTGCCCTTCGGCGGCGGCCGATGCTTCGATCTGGCCGAGGATGCCAATGGGGCTTTGCGAAGGGCTTTCGCGCCAGCGGCGAAGCGCGGCCGGCACATGTCGGGTGAAGAAATTGGGGTCCAGGTCGAACCGCTCGATCAGTTCGCCGTCGGTGATAGGAGCGAGTTCATCGTCTGCAGGGATGCTCGCTAGGGCGCTACCCCAGCTGGCAGGATAGCTGATGAGCACGTCGTCGGGTGGCCCGGCGTATGTCCGGGCGGGGCGCGATAGCGGGTTGTCCGCGCTGCCTCCGAAGATCGGGTGAAAAACCATCTGGGCGTTCGTCGTTCAAGCGCGGCGAGAAAAGCGCTCCTTCGGCGTCACCCGCTTTGCGGGGACGTCGTGGGCGCGGCTGAAAATGTGGTTCTGCAGGAACTCGAGCTCCGCTGGATACTCCGCCGCGGGGATCTCTTTCCACCATGTCTTGGGAATGCCGCGGGTGCCGTCCGACCAGTCGTATTGGCGGGCCTTGAGCATTTCCTTTTTGTCGAAGGGGGCCCCGATGGCGAAGAGCTTGAAGCTGTCCGAAAGGCCGGTCGCCAGCAGCTGGGCAAGGGCGGGCATGCCTGTCCCCTTCAGCTCTCGCGACAGGATCGCAATGCCGGCTGCGCAGTCGTTTGCTGCTCGATGGCTGCCGAAGACGAAGCCGTGAGCGAGCGCGAGGTTGGAGAGCTTGGTGCTGTCGTGGCCGTGCTTGCGCCATGGGACCTGGCTCTGAGAGCAAGCCCAGGCGATTTCGGCGAACCGAGGATGCAGGCCTTCGCAGAAGGTGCGGTCGAAGCGTGACACATGAGCGATGACCAGCTCGACGCCGTTCAGAAGAGTTTCGAACAGGGCCGGATCAAACCGGTGGCCGCGCACCATCTCGTTGGTGACGCCGGTCAGTTCAACAACCTCGTCCGGAATGGGCTTGGTTGGCTCGTTGAACCAGGAGATCGGTTGCTCAACGGAGAGGATGTAACCGTCCGTGGTGGCGGTGAAAGGGATGGCGGCAAATTCGAAGACCTCGTCGGTGTCATGATCGAGACCTGTCGCTTCGACGTCGACGTAGCAGCCGCGAAACGTGTCCGCACCGATCGTGCTCAGAGGAATTTCGGGAAGCGGGATCCGGTTGGGATGAAGGCGTTTAAAGACAGCGTAGTTGCCAGTGGCTTCGAGCGCGGAAATGATTGCGGCAATTTCGGACGGCGTGCGGTCGCTCATTTCTTCTGTCTTTTCCTCAGGCCGCCCGCTGGTACGAAAGGCTGTCGATAAGCGCATTCGCACGGGCGAGAACATCATGGGCGACTTTATTCGTTGTCGCATCGGAGTGGAACATCAGTCCGACCGCTTTGCGGACACGGGAGATGTCTGCGGGGTCGGAGACGGGGAGGGCTTTGATCACCGCTGAGACATGCGCCCAGAGTTCTTCCGAAGCGCGACTGTCGGCAAGAGGCGCCTCAACTCGCGCAGTGCTGCGGGCAGGCTCCTTGAGATCGGGAACCACATTCGAGCTGACGAAGTCGAACGCCACCTTCGCGTTCATGACGAAAATCCCAAATCGAAGCGGCGCGACGCGCGGGACGATGCGGGTGTTTTCCGGCGTCGACGATACCCAGCCGGGATACTCGCGGCCGTCGTGGGCAATTGCACGGATTTTCCGGTACCGGCTTTGGTCTGAACGGGTGACGACACTTCCAGCGAGAATTCTGAGGCACACGTCGACGGCATAGCCCGGGAAATTCCGGACACGCACAGTCACCAGATGAGTGAGATCATTTGTGTGGTTCATGAGGGATGGGCCTGGCCTTGTTCCGGTTAGAGCCGGCCGGACAGCCGGAGAACCATGACGATCTGCAGAGCGGCCGCGAATGCCAGCATGGCGTGAGAAGCGGCGGCCTCCCAATATTTGATAACGTAGCGCATGATTTTTCCGGGGTTTATGGCAATCTGATTGCGACGTTTAAGGAACGTGATCTGACGATTTAAATCTTGTTCTGCCTCTCCATTTGTGGCAAACGGTGATAATATTCACTGTATTTATTCGGATTGCGAAAATGGAAGCAAATAAGAGCAAAGCGCTTGAGTCTGCATTGCAGCAGATCGAACGATCCTTCGGCAAGGGCGCTGTTATGCGCATGGGGTCCAAGCAGGTCGTGGAGGTGGAGACGATTTCGACGGGCTCCCTTGGGCTCGACGTCGGTCTTGGTGTCGGCGGCCTTCCCAAGGGCCGCATCGTCGAGATCTATGGGCCGGAATCGTCCGGTAAGACGACGCTCGCTCTTCACACGATTGCGGAGGCGCAGAAGAAAGGCGGCTCCTGTGCCTTCATCGACGCAGAGCATGCTCTGGACCCCATCTATGCGCGCAAGCTGGGCGTGAACCTGAATGATCTGCTGATCGCGCAGCCCGATCATGGCGAGCAGGCGCTCGAAATTGCCGACACGCTGGTCCGCAGCGGCTCGATCGATGTGGTCGTGATCGACTCGGTTGCCGCGCTGACGCCCCGAGCGGAGATCGAAGGTGAGATGGGAGACGTGCAGCCTGGTCTTCAGGCGCGGCTCATGAGCCAGGCGCTTCGCAAACTCACGGCTTCGATCTCGCGCACGAACACCCTCGTGATCTTCATCAACCAGATCCGG
>DAIMKE010000693.1:0-4241 GCA_036721875.1 Bradyrhizobium sp.
ACATACGATGCAGGGCATCCATATCTGTTACACTATCGCACTTGCCGTCAGCGCAGTGTACGTCCTGACCACACCGCCGTCGCCAATCGGTCACCCCGGATATTTTACCCACAAGCAGGATCTTGGCTTGCTTGGCGCGATCGGCATTATCTTGTCGAGCCACGAGCTTCTGCATCGCGGCTCGCGACGTATCGTCGGGCTTATCTCAATGGGCTTGGCGGCTTGGCTTGTATTCGAGAGCCAGTCAAAAAGCACGCTGGCGCTTTCTTTGATGGCGATACCGGGTTCGTGGCTGATATTGGTAGTTTGCAGGAAGACGCGCCTGACGCCGGCATATGTCATCGCCGCTTTCGTGGTCGCGACCATGTTCGTGTCCAACCCGATTGAGCGGATAGGATACAGGCTGTACGGAGACGCCACTCTCACCGGGCGCACGGGAATATGGGGCTTCATCGAGTACCAGATATCGCACAAGCCCTGGTTCGGTTGGGGGTTCCATTCGTATTATTTCGTGCCGAATTCTCCCCATGAGTCGGCGCCCGGGTTCATTCGGGAAATGCCGTCAAGCCATAGCGGGTATCTGGAGCTCAGGCTAGAGACGGGCCGGATCGGCTATTGGATATTCATGGCATTTATCTTCTCCTCACTGCATTTGCTGGAATACGTGAGGCGCAAAGACCCCGTGCGCGCCTGGGGCTTTCTCTCGATCCAATTGTTTGCAGTGATGATCAACCTTCTTGATTCCAACTGGCTGGTGCTAACGCATTTCTGGCTGCTGTATCTGATCGTCGTCGCGGAATCGGTCCACTATACGTGGCCCATGAGGGCGTCTCAGGCGTCGGCCGCAGCTTCCCAAGCAGTGAGGGCTATGCGCCCATCGCCCACACCCGTTGCACCGAAGGCGACGGGCTGATCCGTTGCGATGGTACGGCGACTGGCTTCGATGAAAAGACGAAACCGATTTCGGCGATCGCGAATCCGGACCAGCTTTGCCCGATCGAGCACGCCGCTATCCAAGAGAGATCTGCACAGGGCGCTCACGTGAAACCAACCTGGATGTGAGTCCACCTTCTTCTGATGACTCCGGCAGCGGTCTGTGCGGTCGGTAGTGGCAAGCGCACCAAGACCTAGCGGCCTCGTCGGAAGAAAGCCCGGCGGATTTTTTGATGCTGTTCGGAACTCAGCCGTGGCTCATTGAGCGGTAGTTACCGCGAATGAGGAAATAGTGTTGGCGATGCTGATGATGTTCTCTCCTCTGTGGAGAAAATCGCGGTCCTTTCCCGCGATCGCAGTAAGAAATGCGCGTGAATTGGCCGTGCCCGGAAGCATCCAATCGTGCAACTCGATAATGAGGATGGGTGTGCGGTCTATCCAGCGGGTGTCACCGGCAAACAAATCTGCCTCGAATCCTTCGATGTCGATTTTGACGATGAAAGGCTGGCAGTTTTGCAGGTCAGGCCGGTCGAGCAGGGTTGCGAGCGAGATGACGTCGGTATCCCCGCTGTCCGATGCGACGACGCGATAGGCATTGTGGTGGCCCTGGCCCGGGTCGACGACAGCGCACCGGCCATCGCTGCTGCCGATGGCGGAATTGATCACCTCGACGCGGGTGCCGATAGTATTTCGAACGGCCAACTTGGCATTGGCAGGGTCGGGTTCAATCGATAGCACCTTGGCTTTGGGCCAAGTGGCGGCGAAGTATCGGGCGGCGAGGCCGATGTTGCCACCGCAGTCGAGAATAAGTGGGGTACGCCCCGCTTGCAGGATACCATCGTAAAGCGCAGTGAAGTCGGGAGTACGTGCGAAGCGGCTGAGATCGTAATCGTGCTGGGAGAAAATCTGCGTGGATGTAAACCAATCAACATAGTCGCGAATCTCGAACGAGATGAGGTGGTTTACTTTCCTATCCCAGACGAATTGGCGCTTGAAGAGGGGCGGGGTGAGCGCAAGAAAGCGCTCCTTGCCGAAAAGCTTAATGCCGGCAATCAGCCACTCAGCGTGAGCCCTAACAAACACGCTGGGAGGAAATCGTGCGAATGATAGTTTAAGCATGAGGAATAACTATATGATACAGTATCGATTTTGTTAGCTATCGCATTGCTCGGCGGTCCGCAAATCATTTGTTGCCAGAGTTTTGGTAGTTCCGCCACGTCGGGCTAGACGTGCCTCGCAGACCCCGCGGCCTCTGTGAGACTTCTTATGCCGGCCCCGGTGCGCGGCCCTCATTCGACGAAACGCCACAGTCCTCCGCGCCAGTTGGCCGTCAAGATAATATAGTTCGTGCCGTCGAAGATTGTCGCTGCCTGTGCAGGTCCGATCGCCATCTTGGGCGGCGTCGGCATGCGCGCCCATCCGGAATTTGCGGGTTGAGGCGCTGACTGAAGCGCGGGATCGAGCTGGCAGCCGCCACACGCCCAGGCATACATCGCGTAAACATTTTTGGGTGTACCGAAGACGGCGGCCTGATCCATCGCGATGCCGACGCGGGTCCAGGTCTCACCATAGTCGGTACTCCTCAGGACGCCGGCGCCGAGGTCCGAGTTGAGACCCGGCATGAAGACGAGGCCGCCCTTGTCCGGTTTGTAGATCTGCATCTGCCCGTGCGGGTGCTCGTTGTTGTCGACGTGTTTCCACGTCCGCCCCCGGTCGCTCGTGCGCCACGTTCCGATTCTTCTCCCAAGCGAAGCTTCTGCGGTCCAGATCCATGTGGCTCTCGTTGTCTCGGCGAGACCGGTGTCGATGAAAAATATGAAGGCCGTGCCGCCAACATGTTTCATGCCGTCAGCGATCGGGATTTCAGACCAGTTCCTTCCTCCGTCGAAGCTCTGAACAATCAAGCTCCGCTGATGCCCGGTCATGAGCAAATGATTAGGATCATAGGGATTGACGACGGGCGGATAGAAGCCTTGTCGATCCCGGCCAGGCTCCACGCGATAGTTGGTCCAGCTCGCGCCGCCGTCCGTGGACTTCCAAAATCCCATCCCGCTGCCGCGAATGCCTGCCGAATAGAGGATCGGAGGCTGGCCATCCGGACCTCGCGCGATGGCTAATCCTCCCGCTCCGCTGGCCCCGGCTCCACCATCCCCGGTGTTGATCGGTCCGGACCATGTGAGGCCATAATCGACCGACTTCCAGACACCCTGACAATGGAACTGCGTGAAGAGATTCGACGGTCGTGCAGGGTCAGCGACCATGGTGATCGAGCCATAATTGTCGCAGGACAGCGCGTTCACCAGATCGACGCCGCTTGGTGTGACGTCGGTCCACACCCCTTGCGCAGCCACCGACACGGGCTCCGCAGCCACGCTAGCGGATGCGAAGATTGGCAGGGCGCCCAGGGCAAAGGCCAGGGTGTTAACGAATTTGTACATTGTTAACCCTACCACAAACGGGACCGAGGCCTCAGGCGGGCGCTGAGCCCGCCGACGCACCTCTTCGGCGGAAACCCTTGGAGACCATGGCCAACGCATCCCTAGCCTCCTGAAGCCCATCTGGATGGCTTGTACCGGCGTTATATCCGAAAGTTGGCGCACACCATTTGTTGAGCTTGGCACTTTGCAAAATGGTGATGTAATGGCTACGAAATCGCAACAGTCGCCAGTCAATCTGTGAGTTGTCGACGGCCACCGCTCCGGGCTATCGCATTCGGCTAGACAGTGCGCCTGATAATGGACGGGGCCCAGTGGATGAGCAAGCGCGTGGTACTGACGGTGTCGGGCGTCGTCGCTGCCGATATCCGCGAACAGATTGCGAGCGGCAAGCGTCCTAGGGCCGACTATCTGGAGCTTGCGCGAAGCTTCAATGCCGACATTCTCGACTATGCCGCGGCACGAACGATCACGGGCCGAACGGGCGCGCTGCTCGAGAAACTCGGTGGCCCCAATCTGCTTCTAGCCTACGCGTGCTGGAAGGTCCGCAAGAGCTGTCAGGCGATTGTCACAGATGGCGAGCAGGTTGGGCTGCCCTTGGCCGCGCTTCTAAAGTTCACGCCCAGCGCTCGGCCGCGCCACCTGATGATCGTGCATGTCATTTCCGAGCCGAAAAAGACCGTCTTCCTTGACTGGCTGGGCGTGCAAAGTGCCATCGACCGCTTCATCACCTACAGCCGCTGGCAACAGCAGTTCATCGAGGAACGCTGGAAACTCGGTCGGGACCGTGTGCTGTGGACGCCCTTTATGGTCGACCAGGAATTCTTTGCGCCCGAACGGGTCACGCCAAATTCCAGCGCGCGTCCGCAGGTC
>DAIMKE010000694.1:0-4235 GCA_036721875.1 Bradyrhizobium sp.
CGGCGCCCGCACAGTATCAACAACCCGGCGGCGACTATGACGCAGTAAAATTAGCAAAGCGTAACGCACCACTTTGATTTCTGCGGTGACAGAAGTGGTGGGTTACGCCTTCGGCTAACCCACCCTACGCAGCTCGTTACGCCGCCTTTTTCTTCGCGGTGATCAGCTTGCGGTTGATCAGGGCTTCGGCGATCTGCACCGCGTTGAGCGCGGCGCCCTTGCGCAGATTGTCGGAGACGCACCACAGCACCAGCCCGTTCTCGACGGTGGCGTCTTCGCGGATACGGCTGATATAGGTGGCGTCCTCGCCGGCCGCCTCGTAGGGCGTGACGTAGCCGCCGGGCTCGTGCTTGTCGATCACGAGGCAACCCGGCGCATTGCGCAGGATGTTGCGCGCCTCGTCGGCCGTGATCGGGTTCTCGAATTCGATGTTCACCGCTTCGGAGTGCCCGACGAACACCGGCACCCGCACGCAGGTGGCGGAGAGCTTGATCTTGGGATCAAGAATTTTCTTGGTCTCCATCATCATCTTCCACTCTTCCTTGGTGTAGCCGTCCTCCATGAACACGTCGATCTCGGGGATGACGTTGAAGGCGATACGCTTGGGGAATTTCTTGTTGATCAACTCGCTGTTGGTGTAGACGGCCTTGGTCTGCGAGAACAGTTCGTCCATCGCATCCTTGCCGGCGCCCGACACCGACTGATAGGTCGAGACCACGACGCGCTTGATGGTGGCCTTGTCGTGCAGCGGCTTCAGCGCGACCACGAGCTGCGCGGTCGAGCAGTTCGGGTTGGCGATGATGTTCTTCTTCTTGAAGCCTTCCGTCGCGGCCGCGTTCACTTCCGGCACGATCAGCGGAACGTCCGGATCCATGCGCCAAGCGGAGGAGTTGTCGATCACGACCGCGCCGGCGGCGCCGATCTTCGGCGACCATTCCTTCGACACCGTACCGCCGGCCGACATCAGGCAGATGTCGACGTCGGAAAAATCGTAATGCTCGAGCGCTTTGACCTTCAGGGTACGATCGCCATACGACACTTCGACGCCGACGCTGCGGCGCGAGGCCAGCACCACGACCTCGTCGGCGGGGAATTTGCGTTCGTCGAGAATGTTGAGCATTTCCCGCCCGACATTGCCGGTCGCACCGACGACAGCGACTTTGTAACCCATCGTTCACTCTCCGAGGAAAAATGCCGCCCCCGCCGCGTGTTGCGGAAAGGGAAGAGGCAGCGCTTCTATGCGAGAAACGCCCTTATAGCGTTTTCGAGCGAAGTGGATACCGGTTCGCGTGAAGAAAACGCGTCCAAGGAAATCCGCACAACTATTGGCGTTTGGCGTTTGATGCATTTGTCTTCGGCCAACCCGGCCAGTTCCCATCATTATCGTACGAGAATTCGCCCGTGCTGATCGGCTTTGTGGATGAGGCCCGCGGAACGCTGGCCCGGCTCAGTGCCTATGGCATGACGCTGGCCCTGCTCGCCATCCTGGGTCTCGCGCTCTGCAACGCGCTGCCGGCTGCGATGGTGGCGGCGCCCTCCACCATGGGCGGCTGGAGCCAGGTCGAGCGTCCGGTGCGGGCATTTGCGGTCGGCCAGGCCAATTTGCACGACAAAACAGAGGTCTACGAGGTCTTCCGGCATCCGGAGGGGGGCCGCAAGGATATACTGCGCTGGATCGCCGCCGATGGTAAGGCGGTGGCCGAACTCGAAATCTACCGCCCGGGAGGCGAATTCCACGAGAAAGGCCTTGTCGTGGCCGGGCCTTTCGCCGGGATGGATCGCGATGGCGCGCCGGAGCGCGAAGCCGCCGGGCTGATCGCCAGCAAGTTCGGCCCGGTCACGCTGCGCAGCCCCTCCGGCAGCGCCGATGACGGCAGGGCCTGTCTTGGATTTATCAAGCGGATCAACGATATGCCGCTGCAGATCTCCGGATGGTCGTGTCAGGGCGACGATGTGCCGGCCCGCCGCGGCGCGGTCGGCTGCCTGCTCAACCGCCTTGTCCTGCTGTCGGCCGGAAATCACGCGAAACTGGCGGACCTGTTCGCTCGCGCCGAGCTCCGGCGCAGCAATTGCGCCGCCCACGCCGCATCGGCGGATTGGGTAACGGTTGCCGACAATCCCCGGCTCCGCGGCGGGCTGTAGCGCCGGTTTTTCGGGTCGACCTATGCAATTGTGGCGGCATCCGGCCAAGACACTGGTTTTCATGAAACTTTTTCGCATCGCATCGCATTATTCCGGCACGGTGTGGCGCAATTGACCTAGCGACGGCGGCTCTGGCGCGGCTACAATGACGGTAACCAGATTTGGCGATCCGCCAGCCGCCACGAGGGCGGACAATGACGAGGATGCAATGACCCGAAAATTCCCTGCTGCGAGCAAGCTCGCGATGTTGCTTGCTACGGCGGTCCTCGTCGCGGTCGGCACGACCTCCGCCGACGCCCAGTCCAGGCAGCAGTATGACCGGGACGGTCGTCCCTATTACGGCAGCAACGGTCCCAACCGCTCGTATCAGCAGGGCCGTACCCGCGTTTACGTCACCACGCGCTCCTGGCTCGATGCCGGCACCGAAGTCCTGCCGGGCGACCGCAAGTTCCAGGATTACGCGTTCCCGCCGGCGATCGGCTATCCGTCGTTCGCGCGCGAAAACCTCAACCGGCCGATCGACCGCCAGCCGCTCAACCCGCCGTCCGATATGGGCGGATATCCGGAGCGGATCCCGCTGTACTGAGCGCGACGATCACCTGACGGAAAAATGCCCGGTCTGGACCGGGCATTTTTTGTTTGTGATGTCTTCTACCGGACGGACCCGGACGCCGGATCGTAGCGCTCGCAAAACGCTTCGATGGCCTCGGAGCGGAAATCGCCCAGGCGCTCGAAGATGATGTCATCCGGCCAGTCCCACCAGGCGATGCGGCGCAGGCGCCCGGCGACTGCATCGGAAAAACGCTGGCGGATCGGGCGCGCCGGAACGCCGCCTGCGATCGTATAGGGCGGCACATCCCGGCTGACGACGGCGCCCGCGGCAATCACCGCACCGTCGCCGACGGTCACGCCCGGCAGCAGGATGGCGGCATGCCCGATCCAGACGTCATTGCCGACGATGACGCGGTCGCCGCGGCGCTCCGCGAAGAAGTCGCGGTCGCGCGTCGCGCTCGCATCGTAATATTCGGGGCAGTAGGTGAAGCGATGCTGGGACGGCCGGCCCATCGGATGATTGGGCGCGCCGATCCGCACCGAGTTGGCGATGGCCGTGAACTTGCCGATCACCGCGTCCGCGACGTCGCAATTCTCGCCGAGATAGGAGTAGTCACCGAGCGAGGCATATTCGATGCGCGTGTTGGCGAGCACCTCGCAACGGCGCCCGATCTGCGCCTCGCGCAGGCGCACCGTGTCATGGACGATGGTTTCCGCGATCTTGGGACGGGGCGGGATGTCCATGACGGTGGCTTCCAATTGGGCCCTAGCCCGGATGGAGCGAAGCGCAATCCGGGTGTCTATCTGCGGGCAGAGAATCCCGGATTTCGCTTCGCTCCATCCGGGCTACGATTCTTCCCGCTTACGCGTGCAGCTTCTGCAATTCCTTCAGGATCGCTTCGCCCATCTGCGTGGTCGAGGCGGCCGTGGTGCCTTCCGACTTGATGTCGGCGGTGCGCAGACCACTGGCGAGCACCGCGGCGATCGCAGCATCGACCTTGTCGGCGAGATCGCCCATGTCGAAGGAGTAGCGCAGCGCCATGCCGAAGGACGAGATCATCGCGATCGGATTGGCGAGTCCCTTGCCTGCGATGTCGGGCGCCGAGCCGTGCACCGGCTCGTACAGCGCCTTGCGCTTCTTGCTCTTGACGTCGACCTCGCCGAGCGAGGCCGAGGGCAGCATGCCGAGCGAGCCGGTCAGCATCGCCGCGATGTCGGACAGCATGTCGCCGAACAGGTTGTCGGTGACGATGACGTCGAACTGCTTCGGCCACTTCACCAGCATCATGCCGCCGGAATCGGCCAGCTGATGCTCGAGCGTGACATCAGGATATTCGCGCTTGTGGACCTGGGTCATGACCTCGTTCCAGAGCACGCCCGACTTCATGACGTTGCGCTTCTCCATCGAGGTCACCTTGTTCTTGCGCTTCCTGGCAAGCTCGAAGGCGACGCGGCCGATGCGCTCGATCTCATAGGTGTCGTAAACCTGGGTGTCGATCGCGCGCTTCTGGCCGTTGCCGAGATCGGTGATGGTCTTGGGC
>DAIMKE010000695.1:0-4232 GCA_036721875.1 Bradyrhizobium sp.
CGCTATGGTAGTACAGACGGAGAAGTGCATTCGTTATGTTTATTTGGCACGGGGCGAAAGTGTACCGCTGTCAGTTCCAATCAAGTTTGAATTGGAACCAGAAGGGTTGCCCATCTCAACGATGCGCGCCTTTTCAACCTCTTGCATTCATTCAATTTGGATCTGACTTGCCCTGACCTGGCCAGTCAGATTTGGCGGAGAAGCTTCCATTCCCGGAAAGGCCGGGATTTCCGCCAGTTCAAGACGTGATGTTTCGCGTAGGGGGTGTACTGGTTTCCAGCTTCCACGGTCGCACCGGCATGGCTGCTCGAATGGCATTGCGGTCGACGGCCGCGCCCCTGCTGAGAAATGTTGAGGTGCGCGCCGATTGAACGAATTCAGCCGCACGCGTTCGCCCCAAGCGCAACGCCTATCGGGGAGCGGTTATGGGAACCGGCAGCCTAACTTGAATTTAATCGCCGAAAATCGGTGGATAGTGGCGGAGACGGAGTCCGCCAAACCTAGGATTCTGTGAGCACTCTTGGCACACGCCGAAACGGCAAATAAACGCCATATCCGAGATACTTAGCCAGATCCTTAGTTCCAACTTATCTCTAGACATAGCACCTTATCGCACGCATAAAATGGGACCGACAGTGGGACCGGCAGCGAATGAGAGGGCGCGGTCATGACAATACGGGCACTCAACAAGCTTAGCGCTACGCAGGCGGCGAAAGTCACCAAGCCGGGCCGACACTCGGATGGCGGCGGTCTCTATCTCTTTGTCGATCAACATGGTCGGCGGCGCTGGATTTTCATGTATGCGCGCGACGGCAAGCGCACCGAGCTTGGCCTCGGTGGCGGACGCGACCTGTCGCTTGCCAATGCTCGCGCCGAAGCTGCTAAGCTGCGGGAGATATTGGCGATGGGCGGCGATCCCAAAAGCGAACGCGCGAAAGATGAACGCATCCCCACCTTCGGCGAATGCGCTGATGCTTATGTGGAGGCGATGACGCCGTCCTGGCGCAACGCCAAGCACGCAGCACAATGGACAATGACACTCACCAAATACGCTAAGCCCATACGCAGCAAGCCGGTGGATGCCATCGGCACAGAGGACGTTCTCGAGGTCCTGCAAAGTTTGTGGAAGCGGACCCCGGAAACCGCCGAGCGGCTGCGTGGCAGGATCGAGAACGTTTTGGACGCGGCGAAGGCCAAGGGTTATCGCTCGGGTGAGAACCCCGCGCGCTGGCGCGGGCATCTCGACCAGCTCCTGCCCAAGCGTCAGCGGCTTTCGCGTGGTCACCACGCGGCGCTGCCCTATGATGCCACGCCGGACTTCATGGCAGACCTGCGGGGACGCAGCGCAGTCGCCGCGCGGGCCTTGGAGTTCACAATTCTCACCGCCGCACGTTCAGCGGAAGTGCTAGGCGCGCAGTGGAATGAGATCGACACCGAGAAGAAGGTTTGGATCATACCGGCTAGGCGGATGAAGGCCGGACGAGAACATCGCGTGCCGCTGTCGCCGCAAGCCATGGAGATCGTGGAAGCGATGGCGAAGCTTGGAACAGAGGGTCATCTGTTCCCCGGTGCGGAGAAGGGTAAACCGCTGTCATCTATGGCGATGGCGATGTTGCTCAGGCGAATGAAGGCGGAGATCACCGTTCACGGCTTCCGATCCACTTTCCGTGACTGGGCGTCAGAGACCACCGGCTTTCCCCACGAGGTGTGCGAGATCGCGCTTGCGCATTCGATCGGTAACAAGGCCGAGGCTGCCTACCGGCGGGGAGATTTGCTCGAGAAGCGACGGTACCTGATGGAGGCTTGGGCCGGCCATTGTTTTAGTAAATCTGAGGTAGAGACCTCACCGAAGCATGATGCGATCCAGCAAAGAGAGCATATTCTATTGTGATGATCTAACTAGAGAAACCTCTCTGTAGATGCCGCGCACCCCATGCTCCGCCACGTGAAAACTGGATTGGCTTGATCTGAAGTTTTTGACGTCAGTTTCCTTCGCTGTGCAAGGAGGGGGCATGAAAGCTTCAAAACTTATCGACGCGCAGGCTGCGCTCGTGAAGTACCGGCCTATTCGCAGCCAACACCATCCCCGTCCCGGTCAAGATGCCGTCCATAACCAGCATCGCCGGCACGGACTGGCGCGGCCCCAGCCGCGCGCGCTGCCGCGCAGTTTGCGAATGCTCTGACGTCATTGGGACCGGTCCGAACAAAGTCGCGCTGCAGAGGCGCCGCTTGTCCAGAACGCGATGATGATCCGCGATGACAATGGTAGCCGGTGCCACCCTTCCGATCATGATGACAGCCGTCTTTTTTAAGCCCGCCGCCATGAGCACGAACGGGATCCTGACCCAGCGAGATGCAGAGGACAGCTGGCACAACCACTGCCAACCGAAAGGTCATTGTCCGAATGCCTTGGTCATCAGATGGGCGTCGGCCAACCAAACAAGCCATTACATGGAGTGCCGAATCACAGCCGCGCCGAAACCGCGAGCGATCGAAACTTCTCGATGTCCTTCGCGAAATAATGAAGCCGCGGTGCATCGTATGTCATCATGAACAGACGGCCACCGATAATTGCGGCTTTCGCCTCGCCGTTGCGCGTGAGGAGGTCTGCATCGACATACTGGTAGCTGAACGAGATGCCCTCCTTGCCCAAGAATGTGGTTGGCTGCGTGTCGAGAACCTGGAAGCTGCCGATGCGCTTGTAAGTTCGATACGTCCCCTCAAGCAGCTCAGGCACTTCTATCAGCAGCGTCGTCGCGGTGAATTTAGGTAGCGGATCACGCTTTTTGCTACGCTCCTTCACCAGCGGCTTGCCTGGTTCGATGCCCGCGAAGAACGTGACATCGTTCAGTTGCTCGCCATCGAGGGTCCACGTCTCCGCGTTCTTGCCGAGCTTCTGATCAAGCCGATTCCAATCCCGGTCCGGCGTTACGGTGAGACTGGAGTCCGCCACCTGAACCGCGATACCCTTTTCCCGAAGCTTATGTGCGTCGGCGAAGCCTGCTGTAAGCAGTAGAGCCAATGAAAGAGCCAGTATTGCGGCTCGAAGCGCGACGAAGTTCATTTCTGTGCTTCTCCCGGCACCAACATACGGATCATCTTTGCATCGGACGCATCAGGCTTGAGCACGAGGTATGTCCGAAGCGCTGCTTGGCCATCAGCCTGCCGCCCTGTCTTAAGCAGCGCCAGCCCCAGGCCCCGGTGCGCCTCGGATAGCGTAGGATCCATCGAGATAGCGTTGGAATAGAATTCGGCTGCGCTGACGAGATCTCGCTGGTGGCCACGTGTCCGATGAAGCTCGCCGCGAGCGAACCATAGAGGGGCCGTCCAGCCGGATTCCGCGAGCCGGTTGATGATGTATTCGCTTGCCCCGAAATCATTGAGCTTGATCTGGTCTTCTAGGAAAATTGGTAGCCACCGAGCCATCGCTTCCCGATAACGGCCCGCTCCGTCATCGCGCGTCGCGGCTTCGGGAAGGGCTAATGCCTGCAGGTACGAAGCTCGTTCTGCTTCCGGTGGATGGGATGCCGTAAACGCAATCGCCTTGAAATTGGGCTTTCGTAGGCCCCGGACCTGAGCCGATGCTTGGATTTCACCCATCAGGTTTTGCCAAACCGCTGACGCGGCTTGCGGGCGCAGGTTGCTGCTGTTGAGGTAGCCAAGCCCGAGCCGATCGGCTTCGCGTTCCTGGTCGCGACCATAGCGAAACAGGTTGCCGTAAATGGAGAGTTCAAGACTCTGATACGATCGGGCGACATCGTAGCTTGGCGCCAGGCTCGCAAGCAGCGCGCTCCAAGCGAGGATGTCGGTTCCCTTGCGCAACGCCTTGAACCGGCCCACGTTATGACGCTGCTCGAAATGCCCGAACTCATGGCCGAGCACTGCGGCTAACTCGGCTTCGTTACGCATGCGGAGCAGCAGCCCGCTGAACACTCGCATGGTGCCGTTGGGCGACATCGACGCGTTGAAGGTCGGCTCGCGCATGACATAGACCCGGACGGCACCACACCGGTCAGCTCCGACGGTCGAGCACAACACGCTTTTCACATAGCCAGTGAGCTGCTCGTCGCGAATGACTAAGGCGGAGGCAGCTAGCGCGCGCTCGCTTTCATCATCCTCGCGCCACAAACCGATCTCGTCGGTGCCACTGGGCTGATAAGCTCCTGTGTAGGGCGGTGGAGCAGGTGCGGGTTGCGCCATGCATGCCCAGGGGACCATGCTGACCACTATGC
>DAIMKE010000696.1:0-4229 GCA_036721875.1 Bradyrhizobium sp.
CCGACATCGGCGGCGTGGTGCTGAACCTCAACAGCGCGGCCGAGGTGAAGAAGGCGTTCAACGACATCACGGCGCGGGTCAAGAAGCTCAAGGGCAAGCCGAAGCTCGAAGGCATTCTGATTGCGCAGCAGGTCAAGGCCGATCTCGAACTCGTGGTCGGTGCGTCGCTGGATGCCGAGATGGGGCCGGTGGTGCTGTTCGGCACCGGCGGCGTCGACATCGAGCTGTTGAAGGACGTTGCATTGGCTGGCGCGCCGCTGGACGAGGCCGAGGCGAAACAGTTGATCGGCAAGACCAAGGCTGGCGTAAAGATGAAGGGCTATCGCGGCAAGCCCGCGCTGCACGAAGCCTCCGCCGTGAAGGCGCTGGTCGGGCTCTCCAATCTGATGGCCGACGCCGGCAACCGCATCGCCTCGATCGACGTCAATCCGTTCCTGATCAACAGCAAGGTCGGCGTCGCCGTCGACGGCCTGATCGTGCTGAACAATGCCGCCGCCAACAAGGCGGCAAAGCATTAGCACGCACACTGCCGCAGGATGGGTAGAGCGCAGCGAAACCCATCAAGACTGGTGGCGATGCAAGACGATGGGTTTCGCTGCGCTCTACCCATCCTACGCAACGGCTCACAACCCCATTCCCCACTTCTGCGACGTCTGCACCACCCAATCCCGATAGAGCGTCAGCGGTGTGACTCCCGTCATGCCGCCGCAGCCTGCCGAGCCGTTCGGCCCTGTCGACCAGCTCACGACACCGACGATCACCGGCCCACTTTCCTTGTCCTCGAACACCGGCCCGCCCGAATCTCCGGTGCAGGCCCCCAACCCGCCGCGCACGCCCTGTCCGACCGGATCGACCAGGCGGATCTGCAGCGTGCCGGGCCTGCCGGTTGCGACCAGCGCGGCGACGCGGATCGTGCCGCCGCTCTTGCCGTCGCCGCGCACGGTGACGCCGATGCCGGCGATGGTGAAACGGCTGCCGACGTTGATCGGGATGTTGGGCAGGCCGAGCACGGCTGGCG
The DNA here is from genome assembly GCA_036721875.1 of Bradyrhizobium sp. Taxonomy (GTDB): domain Bacteria; phylum Pseudomonadota; class Alphaproteobacteria; order Rhizobiales; family Xanthobacteraceae; genus Bradyrhizobium. Next base: position 1,019 of record DAIMKE010000696.1, read on the forward strand.
TCTTGCCCCTGGCAGGCGCACCCAATTGCAGCAGCGCGACATCGGCGGTGGCGCGGTGGCCCGACATGGCCTGCATGTTGAAGCCGGGATGGATCGCGACCCGTTTGACATCCTGCAATTTTGGTTGCCGGTCCGGCCCGTATTCGACGATCTTGTAATCCGCACCGGGCTGCACGCAGTGCGCCGCCGTCAGCACCAGGCTTGGCGCGATCAGGGCCCCGGTGCAGAAATTGCCGCGCGAGCCGACGATGGTGACGACCGAGCGTGCAACGCCGTCGGCCTGTGGCGCGCCGCCGCCGACGATGGCGTGGGCGGGAACGGATAGCAGCAGGGAGAGGCCGGCGAACAAGCGAGGCAGGATCTTCATCGCGGCAGCAATAGCCCGCGCCGTGCATATCGCCAAGCGGCGGATCGGGCTGGTTCGGGCGCACATTCCGTGTTAGCGGCTGCCCCAACACATTCCATTCAGGCAGGGAACGATGGTCGAAGCGGTAATCTGGGATTTCGGCGGGGTGCTGACCACGTCGCCGTTCGAGGCGTTCACGCGGTTCGAGACCGAGCGCGGGCTGCCCGCCGACATCATCCGGCGCACCAACGCTGCCAACCACCTCGAAAACGCATGGGCGAAGTTCGAGCGCGCAGAGGTCGACATCCACGCCTTCGACGAGTTGTTCGCGACCGAGTCCCGGGTGCTGGGCGCCGAAGTTCGCGGCAAGGACGTGCTGCCGCTGCTCTCGGGCGATCTGCGGCCTGAAATGGTCGAGGCGCTGAAGCGCGTGAAGGCGCAGTTCAAGACCGGCTGCATCACCAACAACCTTCCCGCCAACGCCATCGGCAGCCACAGCGGCCGTTCGCTCTACGTCGCCGAGGTGATGGTGCTGTTCGATCACGTCATCGAATCAGCGAAAATCGGTCTGCGAAAACCCGACCCGCGCATCTACCGGATGATGGTCGAGACGTTGAAGGTCGATCCCAAAAACTGCGTCTATCTCGACGACCTCGGCGTCAACCTGAAGCCCGCGCGCGAGATGGGCATGACCACGATCAAGGTGCTCAACGCCGAGCAGGCCATCACCGAGCTGGAAGCTGCAACCGGGCTGGCATTGCGCTAGGCGGAAAAAGCCAAATTTGCGCGCGCCTCATGCCCAAACGGCGCTTGTTCTTTGCCGGGAACGCAGGCAGAACATTCCGAAATCACCGAATTCGGAGTTGAAACCCCGTGGCTGAAAATCGGCCGTTGGCCTCTATCGAGGCAGTGGAAAGCGGTCTTGCGGCGCAAGGCTACATTGCGAGCCGGCAGATCGCGACCGCGGTCTACCTGGCGGAGCAGATCGAAAAACCCATCCTGGTCGAAGGACCGGCCGGCGTCGGCAAGACCGAACTCGCCAAGGCAATCGCAGCATGGCGCGGCCTGAAGATGATCCGCCTGCAGTGCTATGAGGGGCTCGATGAGGCCAAGGCGCTCTACGAGTGGAAATACGCCAAGCAGCTTCTGTATACGCAGATCCTGAAAGACAAGCTCGGCGAAGTGCTGGGCGGCGCGCCGACGCTCGAGGCGGCGCTGAATCAACTCCACGATTTCGGCGACGTGTTCTTCTCCAAGGAGTTCGTCGAGCCGCGGCCGCTGCTGCAGGCGCTGGAACAGCCCGCCGGCTGCGTGCTGCTGATCGACGAAATCGACAAGTCGGACGCCGAGTTCGAATCGCTGCTGCTGGAGATTCTCAGCGACTTCCAGGTCACGATCCCCGAACTCGGAACCGTCGTGGCTGTCGCGCCACCGACGGTAATCCTGACCTCGAACAGCGAACGCGATCTCGGCGACGCCCTGAAGCGGCGCTGCCTGCATCTTCACATCGGCTTCCCCGAACAGAAGCTCGAAGAGCGGATCGTCGAGAGCCGGGTGCCCGGCATCTCGCAGAACCTGCGCCGGCAGATGGTCGGCTTTATCCACGAGATCCGCACGCTCGACCTGAAGAAGCTGCCGTCGGTCAGCGAGACCATCGACTGGGCCCGCGTGCTGGTGCTGCTGCAGGCGCCGGAGCTTGGTCACGAGGTGGTCAAGGATACGCTGAACGTCCTCCTGAAATACGAGGCGGATATCGAGGCGGCGATGCCCCAGGTTTCCACCTTCATTGCCAAGGTCTCGCGTCAGAACGTCTTCGGGTGACACCGGGATGAGAGAGAACCTGCATCGCTTCTTTCGTGCGGCGCGGGGCGCGGGCGTGAGACTCTCGCCGGCCGAAAGCATCGACGCGATGCGCGCCGTGTCCAAGGTCGGCTTTGCCGACCGGGCGGTGCTGCGCGATACGTTCCTGCTGACGCTGGCCAAGACGCAGGATGAAAAGAAGGCGCTCGGCGACTGCTTCGACCTGTTCTTCGACCAGCCGGAGCCGCAGGCCCCGCCCGAGGACGGCAAGGCGGACCAACAGGATCAATCGGGATCCAGCCCCTCGTCGGATTCGTCCGATGATGCTGGTGGAGGCGACGAGCAGGCCGAAGGGCTCGGCCAGCTCGCGCAGATGCTGCTGGCGCAGGATCGCAACCAGATTTCGGCCGCGATCGCCAACGCGGCGAGCGCCGCCTCGCTGTCCGACATCCGCTATTTCACCCAGCGCGGCATCTTCTCCGGGCGCGTTCTCGACCAGATGGGGATCCAGCGCCTGCGCGACGACCTCGACAATCTGACGGCGACGGACCCGGCGCTGGCAGAGCGGCTGGCCAATGCGCTGGACGGGTTGCGCGGCACCGTGCGTGAAACGGTTTCGCAGGCGCTGATGCTCTACGGGCGCGAAGAAGCCGAAAACCTTCGCAACGACATCCTGCGCAATGCACCACTGTCGCGGATCGAGCCGCGACAGGTCGCGCAGATGCGCAATCTCATCCGCCAGATCGCGCGTCGCCTGCGCGAGCGCTACAGCAAGCCGCGCAAGCGCCAGCGCCGCGGTCATCTCGACGTGCGACGGACTATCCGGCGCAACGCGGCCTGGGGCGGAGTTCCGTTTCTCACCGCATGGAAGCGGCGGCACCGCGACAGGCCGAAGATCGTTGCGCTCTGCGACGTCTCGGGTTCGGTGGCGCGGGTTTCGGATTTCTTCCTGCTGTTGATCCACAGCCTGCACGAGGTCGTCGACGACGTCCGCTCGTTTGCGTTCTCCGGCCATTTGATCGAGGTCAGCGAGATCCTGGAATCGAAGTCGCCGGAGGAGGCGAT
>DAIMKE010000697.1:0-4222 GCA_036721875.1 Bradyrhizobium sp.
CCCGCCGATGCCGAGCTTGCGGTACAGATCGTTCTTCTCCTTGGTCGGCACGTTGTAGGGCTGTCCGAGCTGGATATAGAGCTTGTTGTCCGGACCGATGCGACAGACGCGCGCGGTGTGATTGTAGCTCTCTTCTCCCTTCGGGATCAGATGGCCTTCGGCAACGACGACGCTGGCGACCACATCCGGGCTCTCGTAGAAGAACTCCGCCGCCGGATATTCCAGCACGCGATTTTGCTCGGCGATGTAGAGGAAGCCGTCCTTCGAGAAGCACGGTCCATTGGGAATCTTCTTCGGCAAGGTCGGCGCAAATTCCTTCACCTCGTCGCCGACGCCGCCGCGCGCGCGGTCGGTCACCACCCAGACCTTGGATTTGCGTGTGCCCACGAAGGTCGCGACGCCCTGCGGTCCTACCGAAATGTGGCGTGCATCCGGTACCAGCGCGTAGAGCGAGATCTGGAATCCCTCCGGCAGTTTGATCTTCTTGAGGTTCTCTTTGACCTTGTCCGCCTTCGCGCCGGTCTGCGGGATTTCGGGCCACTCGGCAGTGCTGCCGGTGGGACGCATGGCGCCGAGCGTCTCGAGCGCGCTCGGTGCGGGTGACGGGGGTTGCTGCTGTGCAGCAGCCGGCAATGCAGCCAGCGACAACAATGCCGCCGCCGTCTTCAAGCGAAGATTCATTGATACCTCCCTGCGATGCCCCCCAGTTCTGACGGGTACCCACCCGCTGCCGGAGGATGCACGTATCAATGCGCCGCGCCCAATGATTGTCAAATTAATCCAGCGAAGACGGTGATGGCGCCGGTGCGGCATATCGCTTGGCTCGCTCAACGTGGACCATCGACGAACATCAGCGGCAGCCCGATATGTTCGAGTTTCTTGACATACATCAAGGGTCCGAAACCCGCCGTCACCAAGCTGACGGTACTCACTCGCCGCAGCTCCGGGGCGTTCCGTGGAGATGAGGCGGGACAATCCCGATACCATCGCTCGGAGATGCATCATGAAGGGAAGCGCAGCGCTCAGGCAGGAAGCAGGTTCAGGCGATTGCTGGAACGGTTTTCGACCCGGCGATTGGACCACTTCCATCAACGTTCGGGATTTCATCGTCCGGAACGCCAGGGCCTATACCGGGAACGAGGACTTTCTCGCCGGCCCATCGCAGCGCACAAAAGCCGTGTGGGCAAAACTGCAGCCGTACTTCGCCGACGAGCGAAAGAAGGGCGTGCTCGCGGTTGATACTCAAACCCCATCGACGCTGCTCGCGCACAAGGCCGGCTACATCGATCGCGACAACGAGGTCATCGTAGGCCTCCAGACCGACCAGCCATTCAAGCGCGCGATTTTCCCTTATGGGGGACTGCGGATGGTCGAGGCAGGCATCAAGGCCGCAGGCTTCGAACCCGATCCGCTGGTGCATGAGGCCTTCACGAAATACCGCAAGTCGCACAATGACGGCGTGTTCGATGCCTATACCCCCGAGATCATGAATTGCCGGCGCTCCGGGATCATCACCGGGCTTCCGGATGCCTACGGCCGCGGCCGCATCATCGGCGACTATCGCCGCGTGGCGCTTTACGGCGTGGACCGGCTGCTGGAGGTCAAGCGCGAGGAACGCGATCAGATCGACGACATGTGGCCGACCGACGATATCATCCGGTCGCGCGAGGAATTGTCGGAGCAGACCCGCGCGCTCAAGGACCTCGCCGCGATGGCAAAACTCTACGGCCACGACATATCGAGGCCGGCTGCCAATGCGCAGGAAGCGTTCCAATGGACCTACTTTGCCTATCTCGGCGCGATCAAGGAAGCCAACGGCGCGGCGATGTCGATCGGACGCATCTCCACCTTCCTGGACATCTACATCGAGCGCGATCTCAAGGCCGGCATTCTGGACGAGGCGCGGGCGCAGGAGCTATGGGACCAGCTGGTGCAGAAGCTGCGCATCGTCCGCTTCCTCCGCACGCCCGACTACGATGCGCTGTTCAGCGGCGATCCCTACTGGGCGACCGAATGCGTCGGCGGAATGGATCTGGATGGCCGAACGCTGGTGACCAAGAGCAGCTATCGGATGCTGCACACGCTCTCCAATCTCGGCCCCGCCCCCGAGCCGAACATCACGGTTCTCTGGTCGGCCCACATGCCGACAGCCTTCAAGCGTTACTGCGTCAAGGTCAGCAAGGATACATCCTCGCTGCAATACGAGAACGACGATTTGATGCGGCCGTTCTGGGGCGATGACTACGGGATCGCCTGCTGCGTCTCCGCCATGCGTCTCGGCAAGCAGATGCAGTTCTTCGGTGCCCGCGTCAACCTCGCCAAGGCGCTGCTCTATGCGATCAACGGCGGCCGCGACGAGGTGACGGGCGATCAGGTCGCTCCCCCCTCACTGCCGGTATCAGGCGATTTCCTCGACTACGACGACGTCATGGCCAAGTTCGATGCCACGATGGAGTGGCTGGCGCGGACCTACGTTCATGCCATGAACTGCATCCACTACATGCACGACAAGTACTTCTACGAACGCCTGGAAATGGCGCTGCACGACCGTGACATTCTGCGGACGATGGCCTTCGGAATCGCCGGACTTTCGGTGGTCGCCGACAGCCTGAGCGCCATCAAGTACGGCAAGATGCGCGTCGTGCGCGACGCGACGGGATTGATCGTCGACTATCAGAACGAGGGCAACAAATCCACGCCGCAGTTCGGCAACAACGACGATCGCGTCGACCAGATCGCTTCCAGCCTCGTCACCAGCTTCATGGAGAAGATCCGCAAGCACCCGACCTATCGAAACGCGACACACACGCAAAGCGTCCTGACCATCACCTCGAACGTCGTGTACGGCAAGGCCACGGGAAATACCCCCGACGGCCGCCGCAAGGGCGAGCCGTTCGGCCCCGGGGCGAACCCGATGCACGGCCGGGATAGCCATGGCTGGCTCGCCTCCTGCCTGTCGGTCGCAAAGCTTCCCTACAAGGACGCGCAGGACGGCATCAGCTACACCGTCTCCATCGCGCCACAGAAAGCGCATCTGTCCGAAGCCCAGATTGTCGACGAGGCAGTCAAGGCCTTCGACGCCTATTTCGAACGCGGCGGCTTCCACATGAACCTGAACGTGATCGACCGGGAGACGCTCGAGGACGCGATAAAGAATCCGGACAAGTATCCGCAACTCACGATCCGCGTGTCGGGCTATGCCGTGAACTTCATTCGCCTGACGCCGGAGCAGCAGAGAGACGTGATCAGCCGTACGTTCCACGGCCAAATCTGACGAGGTGCTGCCATGTCCACGGTGCAGCCGCTTGAACCCGGAAGTCGCTATGACATCCGGGTGGGGATTTCGCCCGACGCCCCTGATGAAGACAACTTCAAGGACGAAGCGGGCTCATTCGGATATTGCCATTCCTATGAGACCTCGTCGCGCTACGACGGGCCGGGCCTTCGGATCGTCATCTTCACTTCAGGATGCCTGCTGCGCTGTTCGTACTGCCATAATCCGGACACCTGGCATCTCAAGGACGGCACCTACGTGTCGGTCGACCATGTGCTGAGCCGCCTCGCCAGCTTCGCACCGACGATCCGCAACCTGGGCGGCGGCCTGACGATATCGGGCGGCGAGCCCATGGTTCAGCTTGCTTTCACCAGAAGAATATTCGCCGGGGCCAAGGACATGGGCCTGCACACGGCCATCGAGACATCAGGTTTCATGGGCGATCGTGCCGACGATCGCTATTTGTCCGTGATCGATCACGTCCTGCTCGACATCAAGAGCTCGGATCCCGACACCTATCGCCGCGTGACCGGCCGGGACCTCGCGCCCACCCTGCGGTTCGCGGAACGTCTTGCTTCGATATCAAAGCCCGTCTGGGTCCGCTTCACCCTCGTTCCCGGCGCGACCGACGATCCCGCGAATGTCGAGGGCATTGCCCGCTTTGTCGCGCCGATGAAGAACGTCGAGTGGGTCGAGGTGCAGCCGTTCCACAAGATGGGTGAATTCAAGTGGAAGGCGATGGGCCTCGACTACAAGCACGCCGATACGCAGCCCCCGAGCCGGGAACTGATCGATCGGGTGATCGGACAATTCCAGGCCGCGGGCTGCCGCGCACGCTGACTGCAAGGCATTTGGGGGACAAGACATGCTGGACTTTGCGCGCGACATCATCGGAAGCCAACCCATCCTGACGGCCTTCCTCGCAATCGGCGTCGGCTATTATCTGTT
>DAIMKE010000698.1:0-4218 GCA_036721875.1 Bradyrhizobium sp.
GCGGCGGCTGCCCTTACCGCGGCGGGCTGTGCCGCGTGCTGTGGGTTGCCGTGGCCGTTGCCGTTACTTGGCATGGGGCTCGATTCGACGATCGTGGCTGTCGAAACGACGACCTCGTTTTGCGCGGCTCCGCCAAAATCCGGAGCCTTAGCGGATGCGTGCCCATTGGCATGCTCGACCGTCGTCGCGCCGGTGCTGGCATGGATCAGTTCCTGCCCGAATGTGAATTCTTCGTCGATCAAGACCGTCGCGTGGCCATGGACGAGGTCAACTGATAACCCACTCGTTGACGCCGTGATTGCACGATCGTCGGTCTCTATCGTTGCGTCGACCTGATCGTCGCCGAAAACGGTGAGCTTGATCGAAGCGATGGAATCGATCCGATCCCCTCCGAGACGGAATCTAAAACCCTCGTCGGGCATGGACCAGGACGTCAGCAGCGCGCTATCGCCGTCTGCTCCGTCGATGGAAGCGGCGGAGGCGCTGACCGTCGTCAGGACGCTCCCATCGCTTGCGGTGTTCACCAGTAGCGCAGGATCGATTCCTTTCACAGCTGCCGCGATGGCGGCCGAGTCCGGTTCGTAGACGAAATCCGATTCGGCAACGGACACAACTCCTTGCAAGTGGATTTCCAGCAGGCCCACATCGCCGATATCGAGGCTACCATCCGTTTGATTTACATAGACAATCGTTTCATTGGTCGCAGCGTTATATATCCAGGCGAGGGTATGCGGCGGCACTGAAGTGCCCGTCGGAGTCAGGTGCAAATATGCCAGCGCGCCAAAGGCCGCGAGGTTGATTCTGTCTGACCCCGATGCGAAATTTGCAGTGGTATCGAATTGGATCGAGTTGGAGTCGATCGCAGACAAAGCGTCATCACCATTGCTGCCCGTCAGCTCGTCACCGTATCCGCCGGTATCCTTGCCGTTTCTACCGTTGATGACGTCGCTGCCGCCCTCGTAGATGACATCCCCTCCGCCATACCCCTTGCTCGTATGGTTTCCTGAGCCTTCGTAGTTGACGTCCACCACGCCGATCGCGTCATTCCCGGCACCGCCATGGAACATTTTGACTGTGCTGCCTTCTCCGGCGACACTGCCGTGACCGGAGGTAAACACGATTGGCGTATGAGAGTCGTCGAGAATAGGGCGGGCGGCCAGGTTGTCGAAATCTTGGGCGGCCGCATCGCCGGCTCGGCGAATAGTGCTCGTCACCCCTTGTGAGGTGCCATCCAGGATATCGAGCTTGGAGTTGTCGATCAGCGTTTTGCCAAGATCAAGCGCCTGCACGGCGGCGCTGAAATTGTCGAGCGCACAGATCCACACGCCTGCAGCCGCTTGGCCATAACCTGCACGAGCCTTTGTCGTGACATTGACTAGGTTGTGGACGTCGGAGTCGGAGAACGAACCCGTCGCATTGGGCTTGCCAGCCCTCGTAACATCAGCTTCGACCGTCGTATGGGCAATGTTACCGAAAGGTGTGCTGGATCCGGTCGGGCCATAGACCCTCGCGAAGTTGGGGGGAGCGGATTGCTGAGCCGCGCGCAACTCCTCCGCGCTGTCCCAGGAGTCTTTCGGGGTAATGACGACGTTGGGATCGCCAACAGTAATGTGCCGCAGGATCGCCTCCATGGCACTTAGCTTGAATAAGCCGTGCTCAAGGTTCTTGTAAGCGATGCCGTCATCTTCCAGGAACGATTTGTCAATGTCCGATGCTTTGACGTCGTTCATAGTTGCGAATGCCAGAGCGGCGAGCGTGAGCACGCCGAATCCAGTGGGTCGTTTCAACAACGTGATCGCGGCGAGCACAGTGCGATTACTGACTTCAAGTTTCTGAAATATGTTGTAGAGGTGTACTTTGACTGTGCCTCGGGAGACATTCAGCCGACGCGCAATTTCCTTGTTCGACAGACCTATGGACACCAGTTGCACGATTTGGCGTTCACGGTCTGTCAGCGTCGCAAGCTTTCTTTCGACTTTCGCGCCACCTACTTCGTTCTCTTCTGGGGACAGTTCCGGGGAACTGACGCGCTCGCTCATCAGCCTCAAGGATCGCAAAAGTGCTTCGGCAGATGCGTACTTCGAAATTGCACTGCAGGCGCCGGTTGCGATTGCGGCGGTGAGACCATCATCCGCTTCGGCTTCGGTAAAGAACAATAACCGAGTGGGAAGATTCTCCGCTTTCACAGTGGCGAGGATCGCAGTTGCCGTCAGGTCAGGCAACGAATTAGCAAGAAGCGCAACGTCGGGCGTCAACTTGCGAATTTCTTCGACGCAGCTTTTTCCGCTGCTGCACGATGCGACGATCTCGAATTCGCGCTGTTCTGCGAATATCGACCTCAATCCCTTTAGCATGACAGGATATGGGTCTGCGACGACCAATCGGATGGGCTTGAACGTTCTCTGACCGGCCGACACAATTAACATAAGCTTGACTTCGCCCGGCTAGCGCAGCGCGTGGGTCCTCTCGCTAGATGGCGCCAGGCAGGATTGGGTATCATCCGAGGAAAGGGCGAGTTGGCTGCCATCCGTTTGCGTCTTGGCGCGTTACGAGACGCGCCCGTCCTACTTGGAAATCAATAACCTACTCTTCAGAATGAACCCTTTTTCGTCCCCACCGCAAGCCAAAGGTTGTGCCCCACCGCAAGCCAAAGGTCAGCTTGCTCGGAGCGGGCGGGGTCGGTTAGCGTCGGCTAGGGTTTGGATTGTGCGGTGCGCCAAGCAGTTTCGCGCGTCCTAGTCATACTGGCCGGCCCAATGACAATTGTCTCGCTCAATCGCATCTTGCCTTTTTGGATCGCGAGCGAGAAGAAATCACCATTCGCAGAGGTCGCCATAGTAGATCAGCATGGACATAGAACCAACCGCAATTCTCCTGGAGATAGGCGGGATTCACTGGCGCCGATTGGAAAATCAGGATTCCAGCCTCTTATGGCGGTTTGGCTTTCGGCATCGGCGGAAGCGGGTTTTGACCAAGATCTGCCAAGCGAAAGGCCGTTCAGCCAGAAACTTCGTTACGTCCGAAACGATGAAGGCATCAGCAACGCCTGCAATCCTTGCAATGCGTATGGCTCAAGTTCCCTTCTGGGATTTGCTCAGAAAACAAGAACGTCATGGCCTAAGATTCGAGTAATTGGGTTCCCCCTAAAGAAGTCATGAACCGGGCGTAGCCCCCGAAGTTGGCTGCCCGGCTTCTTGGTCTATGGCTATCGGCATATGGCCCGAAATAGAGCCCAGCGGTAGCGTTTGTCCTGACCGAGGGATGACGTGACGCTGAAACATTACCACGCTTTCGAGCTGACGCCGGAGGGCGACGTCATCACTCGCATCGACCTTCATTGCGGGAGTGTGGATGATGCTAAACTGTGGGCCAAACAGTTGAGCCAAGACAAGCCGATTGAGCTTTGGGAAGGGCCAATTCGGATCGCTAGGTTTGAACCACCCCATCAATGCCTTGGACATATCATTTTTCACTGACGGTGGAGGCGCACCCGGCGAATGCCGCCATGGACCCATACGAACAAGCTTTAGTGTAGTGGTTCGTCGTTCAAGGGTTGCCAGTTTTACCGGCCCGCGCGCAGGTGAGAGATTCCTGAGCCAGCCGTTCGTCAGCGGCCACTTATCTCCCTGAGATAGGCCTTGTAGGCGAGCCTGATGCCGTCCTCCAGCCCGGTCGAGGCACGCCAGCCGAGTTTTGCCAGCCTGGAGACGTCGAGCAGCTTACGCGGGGTGCCGTCCGGACGCGAGGTGTCGAAGGAGATCGTGCCGGCGTAACCGATGGTCGCCGCCACCACGCGGGCGAATTCGGCGATCGTGATGTCCTCGCCGGTGCCGATATTGATCAATTCGTCGCAGGAATAGGTCTTCATCAAGTGGATGCAGGCGTCGGCGAGATCGTCGACATAGAGGAATTCGCGTCGCGGCGTACCGGTGCCCCAGACCACGACGTTATCGTCGCCGGAAACCTTCGCTTCATGGAAACGCCGGATGAGGGCGGCAACGACGTGACTGTATTCAGGATGATAATTGTCGCCGCTTCCATACAGATTGGTGGGCATCACATTGATGAAGTCGGCGCCGTACTGGCTGCGATAGGCCTCCACCATCTTGATCCCGGCGATCTTCGCAATCGCATAGGGCTCGTTGGTCGGCTCCAACGGACCCGTCAGCATCGAATCCTCACGCAACGGCTGCGGCGCCAGTTTGGGATAGATGCAGG
>DAIMKE010000699.1:0-4205 GCA_036721875.1 Bradyrhizobium sp.
CGAGTGATATTGGTCGTCATAGTGAGAGCTCTCCCTGTTTTCCTGTTCCCGACGTTTCACCGCCGGTGAACCCATAGCCTCGATTCAGAGGGAATCGCAGGCCGTTCGTTACGTTGTTGTTACTTCTTGCGGGCGCGGACCGTTCTCCGCTTCGCCCGAAGACGCCTTCTTGCCGTCCTAGCTGTTCGGACCACGATCCATGCTGACAGGTTGCCAGCGACGAAGCGAGGTGTTTTGCAGCACCGACGGATTGACACAGCTTACCGGCCACATGCCCGACAAGACCAGTGACAATTCGTAGCCTACGCGGCGCTTGCGTGCTTCGTCAAAACGTGCAGATGCAGAGGCGACATGCGCGGTAAGCGTAACGTTCTCCATGGAAAGCAGCGGATTGTTGTGGGACGGCGGTTCCTTCTCCAGCACGTCCAGCGCAGCGTGGGCGATCCAGCCCTCCTGCAGCGCCTTGATCAGCCCTTCCTCGTCCACCGTCGCGCCGCGGCCGGTATTGATGAAGATCGCGCTCTTTTTCATCTGCTTGAAGTGCTTCTCGCCCAGCATGTGATGGACCTCGGGCCGGGCCGGGGCGTGCATCGACAGGAAGTCTGACTGCGCCAGCACCTCCGACAACGTCGCCGGGACCACGCCATGGTCGGAAATCAGCGTCTCCTGGATGAAGGGATCGTAGGCGATCATGCGCAGCCCGAACGGGGCGGCGCGCTTGGCGACCGCGCGGGCGACGCGGCCGAACGAAATGAAGCCGAGCGTCTGCCCCATCAGCCGCGGAATCTTCAACAGCGCGGGACGGCCCTCGGACCAGCGTCCGGTGCGCACCATCTTGTCCTGCTCGACCAACCGACGGAAGCCTGCCAGCAGCAGCATCATGGCGTGGTCGGCGACTTCCTCGATGAAGGTGTCGGGGATGTTGGTGACGGGAATCCCCCGGGCGGTCGCGGCCTTCACGTCGACCGAATCGACACCGACGCTGCCGAGCGTGATCACCTTGCAGTTCTGCAAGGAGTCGATCACCGCCTTGGTGATCGGCATGCCCTTGGCGTAGATCGCATCCGCATCTTTCGCGGCGGCGATGAATTCCGCCTCATTGGCCGGCGCCTCGATGATCTCGGCCCCGATCGGGTCGAGCGCTTCCTTCTCGTAATCATAGCCGCCGCCGGCGACCGTGAAGCTCGCGCCCTTCGGCGTGATCACCCTGAATTTCGGCATTTCCTGCTCCCGATTTATCTTCGGTGTTGGTTTGAGGCGACGGGCGCCGCCACTGTTGTTTGACAGATTTCCCCTTTTACGCGACCTGATTGCTATTCGCTACAATCGACGGTTGTTTTATTCAACAAAAACACGGACTTGCATCGTCTTCGTAAGGAAGCGCTAAAGGGTCTCTCGATACCGTGTGTCGAATCGATCGACCGAATCGCACGCACGTTCCCGGAGATTCCCTGTGAAGCTGACCAATCTCAAGATCACCCCCAAGCTCGGCATTCTGGTGGGAATCACCATGCTCGGCCTCTGCGCCGCCGGCGTCCTCGCGGGCTATCTGATGCAGCGTGAGATGCTGAACGGGCGCGTCGAACAGACCAGGGCGATCGTCGACATGGCGCGCAACATGGCGCTCGGGCTGCAGAAGCAGGTCGAGGCGGGCCAGATGACCAAGGAAGCGGCGATTGCCGAGTTCAGCAAGCGCGGCAACACGCTGACCTTCGACAACGGCAACGGTTACCTGTTCGGCTACACGATGGATGGCGTAGCCCTGCTGGTGCCGGTTCCCGCGCAGATCGGCCAGAACCGCTTGGACATCGAAACCGGCGGCAGAAAACTCGTGCGCGAACTGCGCGACGGCATTGCCAGGGACGGGCACGTCACGCTCCGCTACGAGTACCGCAAGCCCGGAACCGAGGAATTGATTCGCAAGTTTTCCTACGCGGTGCCCGTTCCCGGCTGGAACATGTTCGTCGGCACCGGTGCCTATCTCGATGACCTCGACGCCAGGATGAAGCCGCTCGCGTGGCTGCTCGGTCTCGCCATTCTCGGCATCGCGGTGGTGGCGGGCAGCATCGCCTGGATGATCGGCCGCAGCATCGCAAAGCCGCTCGGCGAACTCGGCGCCCGCATGCAGGATCTGGCCGAAGGCAAGCTGGACGGTGCCATTCCCGGTATCGGACGCGGCGACGAGATCGGCGCGATGGCTGCGACCGTGCAGATCTTCAAGGACAATGCGGTTCGCATCCGCGGGCTCGAACAAAAGGAAGCCGAAGTGCAGGCGCGCGCCGAGGCCGAGCGCCGGGCGGCGATGGAGAACATCGCCAGCAATTTCGAACGCAGCGTGACCGGCATCGTCCGTTCGGTGTCGACGGCAGCGGCCGGAATGCAGACCACCGCGCAGTCGATGACGGCAACCGCCAGCGATGCCAGCGCGCGGGCGGCGACCGTCGGCGCGGCGTCGCAGCGTTCATCGGACAATGTCGGCACCGTGGCGTCTGCCGCGGAAGAGCTTTCCAGTTCGGTCACGGAAATCTCCCGCCAGGTGGCGCGTTCCAGCGAAATCGCGAGCAAGGCCGTGAGCGATGCCGAGCGCACCAACGCCACCGTCGGCGCGCTTTCGATCGGCGCCGAGAAGATCGGCGAAGTCGTGAAGCTGATTCATTCGATCGCGGCGCAGACCAACCTGCTGGCGCTCAACGCCACCATCGAAGCGGCGCGCGCCGGCGATTCCGGCCGCGGGTTCGCAGTCGTGGCGTCGGAAGTGAAGGCGCTCGCCAACCAGACTGCGAAGGCGACCGAGGAAATCTCTTCCCAGGTCGCGGCCATGCAGGCCTCCACCAGCGAGGCCGTGGCCTCGATCGGCGGCATCACCGAAACCATCTCGCAGATGAGCGAGATCACGGTCTCGATCTCGAGCGCCGTGGAGCAGCAGGGCGGCGCGACCCGCGAGATCGCCCGCAACATCCAGTCGGTGGCGGCCGGATCGAACGAGATCGCCACCCATATCGGCGGCGTCACCACGGCGGCGACAGCGACCGGCAAGGCGGCGTCCGAGGTGCTGGCCAACGCCCGCGAACTCGACACCCAGTCCGGCATGCTGCGCAGCGCGGTCGACGAGTTCCTGGTCAAGGTGCGCGCGGCGTAGGCCGCGATCACACTTCCCTGGCACCGCTTGCCGCCATCGGGAGCGCGCGTATATTGCGCCGATGGCTGTCAGCTCGCCCGATCTGAAAGCGTTCTTGCTCGCCACGCCGTTCTTCGGTGGCCTTTCGGATGCAAGCCTCGAACTCCTGGTCTCCATGCTGGTCGAGTGCCGCTTCGACGCCGGTGCCACCGTGGTGGCGGAAGGCGAGCCGGGGCGCTCGATGTTCGTCGTTCACTCCGGCGAACTCGTGGTGAGCAGGCGCGCGGATGCGGAGCACGTCATCCGCATGGCACGTCTGGAGCCCGGTGACTTCTTCGGCGAAATGACGCTGATCGAAATGCAGAACCGATCGGCCACCGTCGTCGCCGAGAGCCCGACCGTGCTGTACGAGCTCACGGCCGGAAAGCTCTACGCGTGCTACAAGGCCGATATCCAGGCCTATGTGATGGTGATGCAGAATATCAACCGCGAGCTTTGCCGCCGGCTCCGCCGCGCCGACCGCCGCATTGCCGAACTGGAAATGCTCCACGGGAGTGAATGACAGCGTTGAAGCTACGTTCCCGCTGCTTCACCGTCATTGCGGGTTGGGGCCGGCGTTCAGGCCTTCGCTCGCAATGACGGAGGACGCTCGTCCGCCCTACTGCTTCTCGATCCCGGCGCCCGCGATCAGCTTCTCCCACACCACGAGCTGGTCCTTCACAAACGCGTCGAACTCTTCCGGGGTGCCGGAGAATGCTTCCATGCCGCGCTCGGCAAGCTGGCTCTTGATGTCCGGCCGCTCGATGACCTTGCGGATTTCCGCATTCAGCCTGGTGACGACATCCTTCGGCATATTGGCCGGACCGAAATAGCCCTGCCAGGAGGTGATGTCGAAGCCCTTTACCGTGGCGTCCATGGTGGGCAGATGCGGCAGCAGGGCCGAGGGCTTCTTGGTGGTGACGGCCAGCGCCTTCAATGCCTTGGCGTTGACGTGGGGCAGGCCGGTCGGGACGTCGATGAACATCATGGAGACGCGGCCGGCGATCACGTCGGTCAGGGCCGGCCGCGTCTCCATGATGTTCATCGA
>DAIMKE010000700.1:0-3492 GCA_036721875.1 Bradyrhizobium sp.
GGTGCACGCTGATGAAGTTCTCTGGCTCAACGCCCATCTGCTCGGCCATCCGGCGGCGATTTTCCAGAACGTTGGCAGGATCGTCGTTCGAACCGAGGCCGCCATTGAGGCTCTCGTAGATTTCTCCGGATACGCCGCCCTCGCGGGTGAAGAAGGCATGGCGCAGGCCGGGTATGGCCGCGAGCAGCGACGATCCGAATGTCATGATGTTTCGCGCTCCGGCTCCGGCGGTTCGTCGCTGATGCCCGCGACCGAGATGAGATTTGGTTCGGTGATGGCCAGCACCTTGAACATCGAGCCCATGCCGCCGCGGCCGCTGTCGATCAGCCGCTTCAGCGCGCCCGAAATATCGGCAGAAATCTCCGGCGTGGTTTTTGCCATCAGCGCGGCGGCCCGGGTCTCGATGCCGAGCCGCTTGAGGAAATCGCCCTGCGTCACCGGGCCGTGGACGCGTGCGCCGACATCTTCCGCCGCGCGCGCCAGTGCCTGGAAATCGACATGCGCAGTCACGTCGGCCTGGCCGGGATTCTTGAGCGGATCGGCATAGCTGTGGCGCGCGATGGCCTGGAAGGTGTCGCCGGCATCGCTGCGCAGATGGCCGTAATCGATGATCAGCGCGGCGCCGTCCTGGTGGCGGACCCGCGCTGCGATCTTCATCATCTCGGTGTCAGGGCGCCATTCGAACACTGCGCCGATCGGGGCGGCGCGCACCAGCGGCGGCAGCAGCACTTCGAAGCGCGGCAAGGGGTCGACGTCGAAGCCGAACAACAGATTGCCGTCGCTGTCGATATCGACCACGCGTTCATGCCAGCCGGTCTCGCGCCTGACCACCTGATGGATCGGCAGAACGTCGAAATATTCATTGGCAAGAATGATGGCGGGACCTTCGGGCACCTCGTCGAGATGGTTATGCCAGGTGATGTTGCGTACGCCGGACAGCGTCGCCTGCTGCTTCTCGCGCAGTACCGGATTGATCTCGACGAGGTGGATGCTGAGTGACTGATAGAGCGGCGGCAGTACCCGAAGCGCGCGCAACGCATCCGCCATCATGGTGCCGCGGCCGGGGCCGAGTTCGACCAGCCGCAGCGTCGGCGGCGAGCCGATCGATTTCCAGACCGATGCCGCCCACAATCCGATCAACTCGCCGAACATCTGGCTGACTTCGGGAGCTGTGGTGAAATCGCCCTCGCGGCCCAACGGATCGCGCGACACGTAATAGCCGTGCTCGGGATGAACGAGGCACAGTTCCATGTATCGCCAGACCGGCATCGGTCCGGCCGATTTGATCAGCCTCCTGACTTCCAATTCCAGCGGCGAATAATCGGTCACGGCCTGCCTTGAACTGGCTCTTGAATCTGCTCACGCGTCTCGCGGCGCCGTGCCATCACGATCAGGATGGCTCCGGCAATGATCATCGGTACCGACAACAGCATACCCATGGTCAGCCCGCCCCACAAAAACCCAAGCTGCGGGTCCGGTTCGCGGAAGAACTCTCCGGTGATGCGGGCCAGGCCGTAGATCGCGATGAAGCTGCCGAGGATCAAGCCCGGCCGTTTCAGTGCGCCCATCCGGATCATGACCGCGAGAACCAGAAAAAGCAGGATTCCCTCGAGCCCGGCTTCGTAGAGCTGGCTGGGGTGTCGCGGCAACGGCCCGCCATTGGGGAACACCATTGCCCACGGCACGCTGGAATCTGCCGGCCGGCCCCACAACTCGCTGTTGATGAAGTTGGCGATGCGTCCGAGCAGTATTCCGATCGGCGCAACAGCGGTGGTGATGTCGCCGAGCGACAGGATCGAGATGCCGTTCTTGCGGGCGAACACCATCACCGCCGCGACGCAGCCGAGGAAGCCGCCGTGGAACGACATGCCGCCATTCCACAACTGGAGTATTTCCGCCGGGTGCTGGACGAAGTGGGCCGGGTTGTAGAACAGCACGTAACCGGTGCGGCCGCCGACAATGATGCCGATGGTGACCCACAGGATGAAGTCGTCGAGCTGTACCAGCGTGATCGGCGCCGGCCCGCCCCACAGCCGTTCCTTCTTGACCAGCGAGCGAGCGTAGATCCACCCGAGCACGATGCCGCCGATATAGGCCAGCGCATACCAGCGGATCGCGATCGGCCCGATCGAGATGGCTACGGGATCGAATACCGGAAAGGCAATGGTCAGAAGGGGCATCGGGCTCACAGGGCTTTGGTGTAGACCGCGTAGGCAACACCGAAGATCGGCGGGGCGTCATAGGCTTTAGCAAAACCCAATCGCAAATACATCGGCAAGGCGACCGACATGATCGGGCTGGTGTGGAGCGCAATAATCGGCGCCCCGTCGCGTTTGGCCCTTGCAATACACTCAGCGCTCAAGGCTCGTCCAATGCCTTTGCCCCGGAGTGCGGGATCGACGACCAGCATTCGAATGATGGGCCAGCGTTGATCGAAGAAAGCGCCTTTTGGGCTGTTCGGACCGAAATAGGCGACGGCACCGGCGAGCCTGTCTTGAAATTCGGCAATAATCACTTCTCCGCTCTCGCTGAGCGCCGAGGCTTTTGACAGGCCGGCGAGCATTGCCGGCCAGTCTTCGTAATGGTGTTGAAACTGATCAAATGCCGATACCGCGATCCGATTCAGGTCTTCCGCGTCTGCGCTTTCGTAATCTCTGAGCCGGATTTCAGCCATCGGTATCCTGCGGCTACGGCACGAGGTTGCGGCGGTAGAGCGCCAGCAGCCGCTCCCAGTGTCGCTCGGCGGCATCGCGGTCGTAGACCGGCCGCTTCGGGAAAGCGAAGCCGTGATGCGTGCCGGGATAGACCTCGACCTCGTTGTTCGATTCCTTCATCCCCGCCGTCACCTTTTCGATGATCTCCTGCGGCGCATAGATGTCGGTCTCGGCGCAGGCAAAATACAGTTCGGCCTTGGTCTTCGCCGCGGCCAGATGCGGACTGTCAGACTGGTCGGTCGCAAGATGCGTGCCGTAGATCGAAGCCGCCGCCTTCACACGATCGGGGAAATGCGTCGCCGCGTTGACCGCGTAGCGGCCGCTCATGCAATAGCCGACGGTGCCGACGATCCTGGTATTCGCCGCGCTCTGGGTCTCGGCGAAGGCGAGCAGCGCCTTGGTGTCCTCCATCACCATCGGAATGTTGATGGAGTTCATGAACTCGAACATCCGCTTGCGTTGCGGCGCTTCCGGATCCGGCGGGATCGGGCCGATCTCCATGACGCCGGAGCGGTAATACATGTTCGGCAGCATCACGTAGTAGCCCGAGGTGCCGAGCCGCCGCGCCATGTCGCGCAGTTCCTCGCGGATCGCCGGCGCGTCCATGTAGAAGATGATGACCGGAAATGGCCCGCCGCGTTCGGGATGGGTGATGAAGGTGGTGGTCTTGCCGTCCTTGGTCGCAATATCGATCTGCTGGTCGATCATGGGCGATTCTTCTTGCTTTGTGATTCTGGTTTCTGCTGGAGCGCTGAATACGATTGCAAGGAAAGGCGGG
>DAIMKE010000700.1:3504-4204 GCA_036721875.1 Bradyrhizobium sp.
CCGCCGCTGCGGAGCCGCCGCAGGCACCCTTGAACCTTTCCCCCGGGATCGCCATTGTCATGTCCGTAACGATCAATTCGCAGCGACCGGAGCGTTCCAGATGACCCAGACCAGCAATCGGTTTTTCGACGAGATTGGCCGCTTGATGAACGACGCCGCCGGCGCCGCCCAGGGCGTCAAGCGCGAGGTCGATACGGTCGTTCGCAACCAGGCCGAGCGCATCCTGCGCGACCTCGACCTCGTCAAGCGCGAGGAGTTCGACGCGGTCAAGGATATGGCCCGCCTGGCGCGGCGAGGAAAACGAGGCCCTGAAGACACGGCTTGCCGCGCTGGAAGCCAAGCTCGGTATCTCGCCGGCGCCAGAGGTTGGCAATCCGAACGCGGGCGGGTAGGACACTGCTCGTCATGGCCGGGTTTGCCCGGCCGTCCACGTCCTTCGTCGCGGCGGCAAGGACGTGGATGCCCGGCCCAGAGTCGGGCATGACGGCCAAAGCGTTTTCAAACGAAGTGGATGCCGGGTCGCGTCAAGAAAACGCGTCAAAACAAGATTCTAGAGCCCGTTCCGATGCAATCGGAACGGAAGAGGCTCCAAGGAGGGCGCCGCCGCCAGAAGCGCCAAAAAGTCCCTTCATTTCCTTGTCATTTCGTCCCTTTGGGGCTAAAAGCCCGCCACGTCCGCAGCCCCCGCACCCCTGGAGGC
>DAIMKE010000701.1:0-4194 GCA_036721875.1 Bradyrhizobium sp.
ACCCTCGATCGCGCGACGGGCCTCCGCTGGTTCCTGCGCCGGACCTTCCGCCCGAGCGTCCTTCGACGAGGACTGCTCATCCGCTACGGGAACGGCCGCAATCTGCAGCACCGGCGCAGCTTGTTGCGCTGCCGCTGGGGCGCTGTCCCGGGCGGCTTCTATCGGCCCTTCGGCAGCCGAGACGGCGGTTTTCCGCGAATTGTCGTTCGCGAACAGCCCGGTGACATATCGGCCGATACCAACGAGGCCTTCCTGGCCGGCGAACCGCGATGCATAGGCCGCGACTTCGGCGCGGAAATAGGTGGCGATGAACGCCGCCGCGAGCAGCGCGGCGATCGCGGCAAGGCGTCGCCCGCGGCGGGTCCGCGGTTGGGCGTCCGAGCCGCCGCCGTCTCGCGAGAGATACTGGTCGCGCGGTACCGGGTACCAGTGCGTCGGCGTGATCCTGGTCGGCTCGCCGTTTTCACCGAGCCATTCACCCCTCTCCGCCGACCAGTGAGCGACGTCATAGGTCCCGCTCGCATCATCCTCAAGGATGATCGCTGTTCCGTCCCTCGGTGAAGCCTCGATCGGTTGGCGCATGCAAACACGCGTCCTGACGAGCTATCGCGCAATACTTCCCATTTCAAATCATCAAATAATCGTGCCCTGAATTTCCGCGGCGACGGTCGGATTATCCGTGCCCCATCTGCAGGCAATTGCTGGCATTCCACGCCGGTACCATGGCGCTCCGCACCGGCGAAAGTAAGGGATCAAGGGTGTTACACCTTTCGATACATCCTTTGAGGCAAAGCAGCCGGGTCGGAGAAACGATCAGCCCTGCCGAAAACAGGGCTTTCCCCTGACGTTCAGCAGCCGGCCAGAAAGGCGAGCTAGCAGATCTGCGGGGAGGCCTTCTTCCCGCTCCGCCAACGGGAATTAAGCAAGAGCACATATTGGGCCGGTTCCACGCGGAACCTTTGGATAATTCTGGGGAATTTTGGGTTGGCACGCAGGCCGGCTTATGCTTGGCTACGACTTTGAGTGTTCTTGTACCCGTTGTTAACCATGAGGTGGTTGTGTGACCAATTCATCACGTAGACAGTTCCTTGGAGTTTCGGCCCGCACGGCGGGAAAGGTTGCCGCCACCGGACTGGTCAGCTTGCCCCTGCTCGCTTCAATGTCGAAGAAGGCAGACGCGTTGGGTTGGGGGGGGCTGGCACGACCATGACTCCCCAGGGCACAACAACGGCGGTGGTAACGGTGGCGGATCCGGCAGGTGTTTCCTTCAGGGAACGCTGGTTCAGACGCCCGATGGCGAAGTTCCCGTCGAAGAGCTGACGATCGGCACGCTCGTGGATACGCTTCGGGGGCCGATGCCGGTCAAATGGATCGGACGCCAGAAGTACGAGAAGGCCAGCCCCGCCTGGCATTGGAGTGTCGCGCCGATCCGGGTCGCGGCTTTTGCCCTGACCGACCAATACCCCCGTCGCGACCTGTTCCTTTCTCCGCACCACAGCCTCTTCATCGACGGCCTTCTGATTCCCGTCCAATGGCTGGTGAATGGGACAACGATCACGCTGGCCGACATGGATGACCGTGAGTCCATCGAGTATTTCCACATCGAACTGGAAACCCACGAAGTCGTCTTCGCGGAAGGGACGCCGGCCGAGACGCTGCTGGTCGACAACGGTCGCGAGCACTTCGGGAATTTCATTCAGTACGAACAACTCTACGGCGCCGGCAATGAACAGGCCATGCAGCCATTTGCTCCGCGTCTCGAATACAATGGGGCTCGCGGTGAACTGAGCCGCCTGCTGCGATCGGCAGTGTCTCCTGTCGTCGATATTCGCGATCCCATCCAGAAAGCTCGTGCGCGCATTGCTGCGAGGAGCGAACGGGTTTTCAGCTAACGAAAGCCTCGCGCGCCCCTCTTCAAGTGCGCGTTCTCGATTGACGGCTCTGGCGCCTGCGCCAGAGCCGTTTTCACATCCCGCAGCCGCGCTGTTACGCCCCGGCAAACGGCATCGGCAGTTCAGAGATGCGATGCCATGAGCCGTCCGGCGACCGCAAGCCGCGCCTGCAGGATCGTTCCGCATTCGGATTCGGTGATGAGCACCCTCGCGGCCGACTTGACGGCGCCATGCCCGGACGAACCGTAGGTGGTGGCCTCGGTAATCTGGCCCGTTTCGACGTCCGGCGTCCCGCCACTGCGCGACCTCATCGTTTCCCTTCGATCGCAATTTCGATGAGATACGGCCGATTTGCCGCGACCGCGGTCGCCAACACCGATGCAATGTCGTCGGCTTTCTCGACCCTGACGCCTTCGACGCCCATGCCCGCCGCCAGATGCACGAAATCCAGGCCCGGTCCCGTCAGATCCATCTGCTGATAGGGATGCTGCGTGCCGGCTTCGAAGTTCTGACGCCAGACGTCCACATTATGCTTCAGGATGCGATATTCCCGATTCGAGAGGATCACGAACACGATCGCCAGCCTGTGGTGCGCCGCCGTCCACAGCGCCTGGACGCTGTACATCGCCGAACCATCGCCGGACACGGCGACAACCGGACGATCCGGCATCGCAACCTTGACACCGAGCGCGCCGGAAAACCCCTGGCCGATGCCGCCGCCGCGCCCGCTGAAATAGTCCCCCGGTCCGCGATAATCGAACGATCGTGCAAGGTCGAGGCTCGCCGTGATGCTTTCATCCACGATCACGACATCATCGGGCAGTCCACGCCTGAGCTCCGCCATCACGCGCGGCATCGAGCTCGGCTCACGTTTCCAGCTCTTCTCCAGTCGCGCCCGATAGGCTTCCTTGTCGCGCGCGCTCAATTCGGCAAGCGCCTGGTTTCGGCGTTTCGCAGCGAGCTGAAATTCCTCGCTCTCCCGCGAGTGCAGAGCATTCGTCAATGATGCGATGCTGGTGGACATTTCGCCGACGACCCCGCCATCGAGGCGATGATTGAACGCCAACCGCTCGGGCGACTCCTCGATCTGGACGACGACCGCACCTGCAGGAAAATGGCTTCCCTCCGCATACCAGATATCCTCGAAGAATGGCCCGCCGAGCAGAATGACGAGATCGGAGCCTCCGAGCGCCTTGCGAATCTGCGCCGCATCGGGCGGAAGCGATTGGCGAAAGCTGGGATGGCTCGTCGGAAAGGACGCATGGTGCCGCAATCCTTCGAACCAGACCGATGCGCCGATCGTTTCGGCGAGTTTCACGAGCGCTTCCGTGGCGCCTGATCGCGCGACATCGTCGCTTGCAATGATTGCGGGACTGTTCGATTTCAGGATAAGCGAAGCGATGTCCTCAAGCCCCCTGGGATCGGGATGCGAAGAACGCCACAGCTTGCCGGGCCCTATGGCTTCAACCGCAGTCTCCTGTTCCAGCACGTCGATCGGGAGAGACACGAAGACGGGTCCCTTGGGTGCGTCGGTTGCCACCTTGAAGGCGCGACGCAGGATGGGAGCAAGCTCGTCCGCACGCTCGACCTGCACGCTCCACTTCGTGACGGGCGTAGCCATGGCGACCAGATCATGGCCCAGCACGGGATTGGTGAGCCGCATGCGTGTGTCCTGCTGCCCTGCCGTTACCACGAGCGGCGAGTTGGCCTTGAACGCGCCATAGATCGCGCCGATCGCATTGCCGAGCCCGGGCGCGACATGGAGGTTCGCAACCGCGGTGCGACCGGTGGCCTGTGCATAAAAGCTCGCCGCGCCGACTGCCACGCCCTCGTGCAGGGACATGATGTATTCGATCTGCGGATAGGAAACGAGGCTGTCCAGCAACGGCGTTTCGGTCGTTCCCGGATTGCCGAAGATATGACGCACGCCGTGCGACATTAGGGATTCCATCAGCACACGTCGTCCGCGCATTCGTCTCCTCCGCCAAGCCTTTCATTCGCTGAGCGCAGTATGCGCACAACATGGCCCCGATGGAACTGATCAAAACGTGTATCGACCAGCTTCAAATGCAGCGGTAACAGGCCGATTGGAAATTCGGTTCCCCTGCCCGCGCCAAGCGGGCGTTCATCCGTGCCGATGGTGTTCGACCAGTCGTGGAGAACCCGCAGTGATCGGCCATCGGCGCTCGACGCGCAGCGATTGGCTTGTTAAGCGACCCTCCGCAAGAGGACTTTGAGTCGAGACATGACCGTTGCGATCGAGATGGGGCTCACGACCGCAGGCGTCCCGGCGACTCTGGAC
>DAIMKE010000702.1:0-375 GCA_036721875.1 Bradyrhizobium sp.
GGTACGAAGGCCTGGCCGTCCATCAGGATGCGGGCGGTGCGCAGCAATCCGGCGCGCTCGACGACAGGATGCGCGGCGGTACCCGCCACTGTCAGTGCGACAGAGAACTCCCCGGTCGGATGCTCGACCGAGATTGTCCGTTCGCGGCCCTCGGGCATCACGACGACGGAAGCGGCAGGGGAACCCGGTAACGCGGCAGCGGTCGCGACGGTGACGGCCGCGAACACCCCAATCGAGGCGTGGCATTCATGCGGGATGAAGCTACGTGTTGCGATCGCCCCGCCAGCCATGGGGGGGGCGACGAGCGCGATCTTTGGCACCACCTTGGTCGTGACGCTGCCGAGATTCATCATGGGGCCGGCCGCCAGGCGGATT
>DAIMKE010000702.1:385-4192 GCA_036721875.1 Bradyrhizobium sp.
CGGGCCTTGAGTTCGGCGTCTTTGTCGAGCAGCTCGCGCGGCTCGTAGCCGGTGCGGCCGACATCGGCGGCGCGCAGGACGATGACCGGCATGCCATTGTCGATCAGCGTGCAGGCGACGCCATCGACCATGTCCACCGCATTGCCGGTCGGCAGCAAGGCGCCGCAGACCGAACCCTCGGTGCCCAAGAAGCTGATCGCGATCGGCGCGGAGGTTCCCGGCACACCGTCGATGCGGGCCTCGCCATCGACTGCGGCCTGCCCATTCCCGGTTTCCATGACCAGATCGGCGATCGTGCCGGTGTTGAGCGTCCGCACCCGAACGACCGTGCGGGCGCCGGAGGGCGCGACCAGACCGCGCGCGAGGGCGAAGGGCCCGATGCCGGCGAGGATGTTGCCGCAATTGGGCGTCGTATCGACCACCCCCGTCTCAATGCCAACCTGTGCGAACAGGAAGTCGATGTCGCAGCCCGGTTCGGTCGAGCGGGAAACGATGGCGACCTTGCTGGTCAGCGGGTGGGCGCCGCCTAGCCCGTCAATCTGGCGCTTGTCAGGCGAGCCCATCACGGCGAGCAAGAAGGCTTCGCGCGCGACCGGATCGACCGGCAAATCATCACGCAGGAAATAGGCACCCTTCGAGGTGCCGCCTCGGATTAACATGCAGGGGATTGCGACCTGGCCCATTGCCTTACCCAGCCGCCCTGATGCCGGCGCGGGTGATCACATCGCGCCAGAGCGCAAGCTCGGAGCCGATCAGCTTGCCGAAATTCTCCGGCGTTTCCGGGCGCGCGATCGCGCCGTCGCGGGCCAGCGCGGCTACGAACTCCGGCTGCGTCAGCAGCATGTTGGTCTCGCGGTTTAACCTCGCCACGATCGGCGCCGGTGTTCCCGCCGGCGCCACGAGACCATACCACTGCACGGCCTCGAAATCGGCCAAGCCGCCCTCGACCAGCGTCGGCAGATCCGGAACGAATCCGGCCCGCTCTCGGCTTGCGATTCCGAGCGCCCGGAGTTGCCCGCCTTCGGCCAGCGGCAGGACAGCCGGCCCACCCGTCAGCGTGAACTGCACGTTGCCGGCGACGAGGTCGTTCACCGAGGGAGATGTGCCGCGGTAAGGCACATGCACTGCCTCGATGCCGGCGCGGTAAGACAGATAGGCGGCGGCGATATGGGCGGCACTGCCTTGGCCGCCGGAGCTGTAGTTCAGCTTGCCGGGATTGGCCCTGGCATAGGCGATGAACTCCGGCAGGTTCTTGACCGGCAGTTGGGGATTGATCGCCAGGATGTTGGGCACCATCGCGACCAGCGCGACCGGCTTAAAATCCCTCACGGGATCATAGGGCACGTGGGCATAAAGCGATGGCGCGAAGGCCAGCGTGCCGATATGGCCCATCATCAGAGTGTGGCCGTCCGGCTCTGCCTTAGCGACCTGTGCCGAAGCGGTCATGCCGCCCGCACCGGGGCGGTTTTCGATCACGAAGCCCTTGCCGGGAATGACCTGTTCCAGTTTGGCGGCGATCAGCCGGGCCAGCACATCCGTGCTGCCGCCAGGCGTGAAGGGCACGACAACCCGGATAATCCGGCTGGGCCAGGCCGGTTGTGCGCGCGCTGGCGTGATGCTGGACATTCCGGCCAGGCCGAGCCCCGCGAGAAGCGAGCGACGGTCGAGCGTCATCACGCATCTCCCTTGCTGCGAGCGCCGCGCTGCTGCGCGTCGGCGACCGCGTGCGCTAGACCGGGGTCCATCTTGGCCGCCGCCAGCATTTCCGCCGCCTCGCGCATTTCGGCGGCGCGGCGGATGCCATGGGTGGCGACGCGCTCGCTCATGTCGGCATCGAGCGCGTGGAAATCGATCGACGGGAACGTCGCATTCAGGCTGGCGAAGACTGGGTCCTTGACGTCCCAGGCTTCGCAGGCCGCCGCGCAATCGACCATTAGCGCTTCCAGGCCTTTGATCACGATGCTGCGGCAGAGCTTCATCGCTGAAGCGCGGCCAACGACATCTGAAACCGGCGTCAGGTTCATCCCCAGCGCGTTGAGTGCCTCGGAGGCGGATTGCGCTTTGGGGCCGCCAGTCAGGATCGAGACCTTGAGGCCTGGCTTCAACACCGGCGCCATCACGGCTGCCTCGATGTAATCGGCTCCGCTGGCCTCGACCGCCTTGGCCGCCCTTTGCTTGGTCAAGGGTGCAGCCGAGTTGACATCGACGAAAACCTGGCCGGGCCGCAACCAGCGTGCAGCCTCGATCGCTACCGCCTCGGTGCGGTCTGCTGTGACGGCCGAGAAGACGAAACGGGCTTTCGGGCCGACCGCTTCAGCGGACGCGGCGCAACCGACGCCGATCGATCGCGCGGCCGCTTCCAGCCGCTGCCCTTCCGTCTGGCCGAACAGCCTATCAAAGGCATGAATACCGTTCGCACCATTGGCCAGCAGCCCGCGAGCAAAGGTCTGGCCGACCTCGCCGAATCCGATGAATGCGACCGTCGCCGGTGCTGAACTCACCATCGCCAGCTCCTTATGCGCTTGTCCCGCAGAAAGAGTGACCCAGGCCTATTCTCTCATCAAATGATAAGAATGCAGCGATTGATTACTTTCATTCATCGCATTTTGGCGAAACGCTTCGCTTCAGCGCTTGGCTCAGCAGCACCAGCAGATCGCGTGCTGCCGGTCGTAAAGGCACGGTCTTGCGGGTGATGATGCCGAGTGTGCGCGAGACCGACGGCGAACGAAGGGGAACCGCGACCAGATCGCCGGCATCGACCAGATCAAGCGCGAGTTGTGGCACGACGGCATAGCCTATGCCCGAGCGAACGAGGCTGACCGCCGTCACGACCCGCTGGACCTCGTAGCGCCAGATCAGCGTGTCGCGCCGAGCGCCGAGGGCATCGTCGATCAGGATGCGGTTGCCGGTCTCGGCGCTGATGCGCACCAGCGGCTCGCCCTGTAATTGTGCCCAAGTGAGCGATGTCGCGCCTGCAAGCGGCATGCTGCGATGGCTGACCAGGATGAAGGGCTCCTTGACGACCGGCTTGAGCTCAAGATCCCAGCGGTTTGCAGCGACGATGGTGACGCCGAATTCGGCCTCGCCGGACTGGACCTTGTCGGCGATTTCCGAGGCTGAATTGTCGTGGACCCGTACGCCGATGCCCGGATGGCGCTTGGCGAAAGCAGCGATCACCGACGGCATGCAGTGCCCGGCGACGGTCGGCAGGCATCCAACCGAGACCTGCTCGTCGGCGGCATGCACGTCGACCCTGACCTCGTTGATCGCCGATCCAAGGTCCTCGAAAACGCGCCGCGCACGCGGCAACAGGGTTGTGCCGGCAGCGGTCAGGGAAACCTGGCGCGTGGTCCGCAGGAAGAGCGGCGTACCCAGCGATTCTTCCAACTTTCGCACGCGATGGCTGAGCGCGGTCTGTGAGAGGTTCAAGTGCGATGCGGCGGCCCGAAAACTGCCGCGCTCCGCGATGCTGATGAAGGCCTGCAGGCCAAGGACGTCCGCGCGCATTGGCCATGCTACCGCCCTGCATGACTGATTGCGAGATCTTCGAACCGAGGGCCCTGTTTTCGTAAAATCGTTTTTTCAAAGCCTGTCATGAAGGTGCAGAGTGGTGGGGTCAGCTCCACTTGCCCTAAGTCAGCCCAAGGCGAAGCCGGCAGCATGCGTGTTGAGATAAATTGCATAAAGCGAGGTTTGTGCCGTGATGTAGAGGCGGTTGAGGGCGGGCCCACCGAAGCAGAGATTGCCGACGAGTTCCGGGACCGGAATTCGACCGATCAGCGTGCCCTCCGGCGCATGACACAGCAC
>DAIMKE010000703.1:0-4187 GCA_036721875.1 Bradyrhizobium sp.
TCCGTTGATGACCCAGTGATTGCCGTCCAGTTTGCACGTGGTCTGCATCATCGAAGGATCGGATCCCGCGCCGCCTGCATCGGCCGGCTCGGTCATGAAGAACGCCGAACGCGCCCTGCCCGACACCAGCGGCTCGAGAAAGCGCGCTTTCTGTTCGGGGCTTCCGACCTTGCCGAGCAGATACATATTGCCCTCGTCGGGCGCCATCGTATTGCAGGCGAGCGGCCCCAACGGCGAGAGACCGGACTTGATCAGGGCAATCGCTGTCTCGCGTTGCGTGAGGTGCGATCCGTCGGGGAGAATATGCGGCGTCAGCACGCCGGCCTTGCGTGCCTTGTCGCGCAGTTCCTGCACCAGTTCGTCGCTCGGGCCGTGCGGCCCCGCCCGCGGATCCTTCTCATAGGGGATCACCTCGGCGCGGATGAAGGCCTCGATCTTTGCGGCAATGGCGTCGGCTCGATTGGTCATGAATGCGGATACTCCGGTCGGCTTCCGGCTAGGCGGGGCCTGGTGTTTCGGTCATGCGCGCCCGGTCGCGGCGTGCTGAAGAGATGGTCGTCAGTGGCGTGACGAGGTTGCATATAGGCGGATGGACCAGACGCGGGCAACAGGACAGTTGGCGGCCGGCCACGAGGGGGCGGCGTGATCTACGCCAGGTCCAACACGCCTTGTCCGCAGAACAGGAAACAACTGCACGGCAGGCGCTTCACCGACTAGCCGCCGCTGACGACCGCGTCGGGAATTTCGAAGCGCTGCGCTCCGATCGTGATCAGGAAAAGATCTGCGTTGCGATTGAACGACAGGCGAGCATCGCCGTCGGCTTGCGATTGGTCGAACGAAGCAGGTATCCCGTTCTCGAACGAAATGATCCGGTTGCCGCCGTCCGGCCAGAACACGGTTCCCCGAGCCGACCCGCTTCCGGACCTCGCAACGCCGAACCGGCAGTTCGCCATTGGCTGGCCCGCCGTCCGTGCACAAGGAATGCTTCCGGTCGCCGAGAAGTTCGTACCGGGCACCACCACATCGCCCCCCGCAGGTGCTGCAGCCCTGGCAGGCCCCGTTATCTCAACGGTCATGCTGTATTTGCAAGTCTCGTTCCTGCGGGCCGCGCTTCTCATCAGGTAGACCTGAATCGTGTAGTTCCCCGACGTCTGAAGGTTGCCGGCATATTCGTTCCCCGCGGTCGATCCAATGTGAATCGCCGCCTGCGAGCCCGGCGCAACAACGTTCATATAGCAGGCGTTGTTGCGCGGCTCGAACAACACCGACATCACCTGTCCGGCCGCGGCTCCCAGCTGGTACTTGACGCCATCGTAGCCGCGTATCGTCCCGGCCAGGGTCTTGAAAGTCGCGCCTCGCTCGAACCGAATGGTCTCGGTACGATCCACGGCGGCGGCAGTCGAGACCCCGG
Source organism: Bradyrhizobium sp. (assembly GCA_036721875.1). Classification (GTDB taxonomy): domain Bacteria; phylum Pseudomonadota; class Alphaproteobacteria; order Rhizobiales; family Xanthobacteraceae; genus Bradyrhizobium. The sequence continues at coordinate 1,412 of DAIMKE010000703.1, forward strand.
CGAGCAACGTCGCCACACCAAGAAGTGCTGATTTGAGTTTCATCCTGAACCTCGATCGCGTTGGCATGGGACGCCGCTTGCTTTCGACCTGAAGAGCGCGCCGACGCGGCGTTCGACTTACGACATGATCACGAAATCCTTGCCGGTGCGCGTGTCCGGGTGCAGTGGCGCGCCAGTCAGAATGGTCGTCATTCCCGGATGCATCTTGTCGCGAACGGCGGCGACGAACTTTTCGTCTGCCTGCAAGCGCTGCAAAACGCTTTCTTCTGGCTGAGAGGTGCCGTTTGGCTCGGCAGCATGGCTCAGCGCGACCCATCTCAGGCCGTTCGATCCGTCGTTCGTGCCCTGCAGAATGAAAACGTGACTTCCAAGCGGTTCCTTACCGCCAATTGTCAGGTTGCTCTCGGCTATCACGTCGCCATTCTCGATCAGTATGATTTTCTGATCGGAAGTGGAGGCAACGACGGAAACGATCGGAGCCTTCTCGGATTCGGCCCAGTCTGACGGTTGCTTCTTGCCGGCGAGCGATGCTTCGACTTGACGAAATTCCGACGCCGCAAAGCTGCCGAGTATCATCCCCGGATGGGTCAGTTCCCACGGATCGGAATGAGCGCCTGCAATAACGACCGGCGTGCCCAGGTGGGTGACCGTGAAGAGCCTGGCCGAAAACTCCAGAGGCAGGCGAACACACCCGTGCGAGGCGGGATAGCCGGGCAAATTGCCCGCGTGAAGCGCGACACCGGACCAGGTGAGACGATTCATGTTGGGCATGGGGGCATTGTTATAGGTGCTGGAGTGATGGTTCTTGTCCTTCTCCAGAACAACGAAAACGCCTGTCGGGGTGCGATGCCCCTCCTTGCCGGTGGAACAGGTCGAAACCGCGATCCGCACGCCGTTGCGGTACACGTGAACGAGTTGTTGGGGCAACGAGACCACCACGGCAACGGGACCGGTGGTTTGCCGCTCAGGATGCCATGTAAATTGGCCGGGCTTCAGGTTGGCGATTTCTTTCGCGACCTCTTGCGCGACGCCATCGAAGCAGATCGTTGATGCGACGAGAGCGCCGGTGCCGGTGAGAAACTCCCGCCTGCCAAGACGCGTGGTTAAGGCAATGCCCACGACAGAACTCCCTGCGCATGAATTTGGGTACCCATAACAGCAAGCCTCCCGCGGCGCCACGACCGTGAGCATCGGTTACGGCCCACTACACGAACGGGATACCGCCGCTTGCAGCGAATTTCGTGTCACCTCGACAATTCGAGCTTGCGGCACGAGCCGCCTGCACCTTTGACCTTCCGGATCAGCGCCCGGTACGAAGTGACGATGGCTACGATCTTTCCACGTGCCAGGGCATAGGGCGCGCTAGCCGGGTCGAAATCCCGTACCGGATCGGCACCGATCTTGACGATGAACGCGCAACCCTCGTCCGAATAGCAGGCAGCCGTGTCGCCCCTGGCGACGTCGAGCTTGTCGCGGGTGCAAAGGTATTCGGTGGACGCAGCAGCCTTCGAGCCCGGCGAAACCAGGGAAAGAACTGAAAGCGCGATAACCATCCTGCTGGCGCTCGTCGAGACCCTCCTCATCTCCACCTCTCCATGGCTCGAGCACCGAGCGCGGCTGCCCCCTCGAGATAGCGCCACCAGCCCAGTCAGCCCCCGACCTCGACCGGCGGCGTCCCGTGGGTGTGAAACGACTCGATCGTCTTCAATCCCCACGCCTGGCCTTTCTTGCGCTCCTCCTCGGTCCACACGATCGGCTTCCAGTCCGGCGCGAGGATGAGCCGGGCGCCGGCGTTGGCGACTTCGACGCGGTTGCCGCCGGGTTCATAGACATAGAGAAAGAAGGTCTGCTGGATCGCATGCTTGTGCGGGCCGGTCTCGATGTGGACGCCGTTTTCGAGGAAGATATCGGCGGCGCGCAAAATCTCCTCGCGGCTGTCGAGCGCGTAGGTGACGTGGTGGAAGCGGCCGGGCTTGCCGTAATGATCCCGCGTATAGGCGAAGTCGTAGCTCTTGTTCGACATCGTCATCCACATCGCGGCTTCCGTGCCGTCGTTGAGCACGATCTGTTCGGTGGTGCGCAAGCCCAGATAGTTTTCGAAGAACAGTCGGTTGGCCTTGATGTCGACGGCAAGGCAATTGAGGTGATCGAGCCGCCGCACGTTGACGCCGCGCGCGGGAAACCGCTGCGCCTGGTTCTTCAGCGCCGGCTTCAGTTCGGGCGGCGCCCGGTACCACTCGGTCTCGTAATAGAGCTCGACGATGTGGCCGTCGGGGTCGCGGCAGCGGAACCCCGGCCCCTGCCCCATATCGCCGCCGGTCCAGCCGATCTCGAAGCCGGATCCTTTCAGCGCGGCAACGCGGCGCTCCAGCGCCTGCGGGCTGCGCGCGCGCAGCGCCATGTGCTCCATGCCCGAGGTTTTTGACGCGGTCAGCTTGAGCGAATAGCGCTCGTAATCGTCCCAGCCGCGCAAATAGACTGACTCGCCCTTTTGGCCGCTGACCGTCATGCCCATGATGTCGACGAAGAACTTCAGGCTCTCGTCCGGCTTGGGCGTGAGCAATTCCAGGTGGCCGAGATGCGCAAGATCGAAGATCGGCTCGGGGGTCATGTCCTGTTTCTCCTGATTGCTGCAACTTCCTGCCGTCATACCCCGCGAAGGCGGCTTGCGGGTGTTACCAAAGTGCCCGCGTGACGTCGTCGAACAACTCGTCCACGGTGAACGCGCGCGGAATGAGCTGTTGCTGCGCGCAGTAGCCGATGATCAGTTCCAGCG
>DAIMKE010000704.1:0-4184 GCA_036721875.1 Bradyrhizobium sp.
TCTGACACCCATCCCTCTCCCCTTGCGGGAGAGGGTTGCGCAGACTTGGCAGCTCGCTGCCTAGTCGAAGCTGGGTGAGGGGGGTGCGACGGTAGAACCCGCGCGACCCCCTCTCCAACTCCGCCTAGCGCGCCAGCGCGCAAGGCTGCGTATCCTCCCCCCACGGGGGGGAGGGATATGGTCTCAATGCCCACGCGGCGTCTCCATGATCTCGGTCAGCACGCCGCCCATGTCCCTGGGGTGGACGAAGAAAATGAGCGTGCCATGCGCGCCGATCCGCGGCTCGCCCAGCACCCGCGCGCCCTTGGCCTCGAACCACGCCTTGGCTTCGTGAATGTCGGGCACTTCATAGCACAGATGATGCTGCCCCCCGGCGGGGTTCTTGGCGAGAAACCGGTGGATCGGCGAGTCCGCGCCGAGCGGCTCGATCAGCTCGATCTGGGTGTTCGGGGTATCGACAAAACACACCTTCACTCCCTGCGCCGGAAGGTCGAACGGTTCATGGATGCGCGTCGCGCCCATCACGTTGCGGTAGAAGGCGATGCTGTCCGCGATCGACGGCGTCGCAACGCCGATATGGTTGAGGCGGCCGAGGATCATGGCACTTTCCTACGAACCCAACCTAAATCAGGCATGGCAGAGCCTAGGTACTGCGCAGCACCATTCCCAACTCGAATGCGCGTGAGACTTGCGAGATTGAGATGAATTGAAAGGAGCGGCCCTCCTTGGCTTAACCCTCCAGACATGTTTTCGTTTACAGCTTGCCGTATGTCAGGGTGTCCCGCCACGGATAAAAATGCTTGAAATGGTGATTCAATCAACCATACGATTTGATTAGAATTGTTAATCTGCGCCGATATCAAATCGGATTTTGTAATATCTCGCATACGTAAATGCGAATCCATATCTGCTTCGTAAAAGCTTATGTGGAGAGTAGTATTTTCAAGCCAATAATATGAATTATCGTTGGTGGCTAGTTGTATGAAAACTGATTCAAAGGTCGCTATCAGGCCGTACTTGTCCGAATAGAAGCGTTTTAGAGGTTGAGCTGTGATTGAGCAAGAGTCAGCACCCATAGATTAACTCCATCAAAGCTTACGCAAAACGCTAAAGCGGTATATTATCATGCTTCTTCCACGGGTTCTCCAGCTGCTTACCCCGCAGCTTGCGTAGCCCCAGCGCGATGCGCCGCCGGGTCGAGTGCGGCATGATCACTTCGTCCACGAACCCCTTGCTCGCTGCGACGAACGGGTTGGCGAAGCGGGCTTCATATTCTGCCGTCCGCTCGGCGATTTCCTCCGGTGTCCGTCCGCGGAAGATGATCTCGACCGCGCCTTTCGCGCCCATCACCGCGATCTCGGCGGTGGGCCACGCGTAGTTCAAATCGCCGCGCAGGTGCTTCGACGCCATCACGTCATAAGCGCCGCCATAGGCCTTGCGGGTGATGACGGTGATTTTGGGCACCGTCGCCTCCGCATAGGCGAACAAGAGCTTCGCGCCGTGCTTGATGATCCCCGAATGCTCCTGCCCCACGCCGGGGAGAAAGCCGGGGACGTCGACGAAGGTGACGATCGGAATGTCGAACGCGTCGCAGAAACGCACGAAGCGTGCGGCTTTCTTGGACGAATTGATGTCGAGCACGCCGGCCAGCACCATCGGCTGGTTGGCGACGATGCCCACTGTCCGCCCCTCGATCCGGCCGAAGCCGATGATGATGTTGCCGGCGTGGGCGGGCTGCAGCTCGAAGAAATCGCCTTCGTCGACCGTCTTGGCGATCAGTTCGTGCATGTCATAGGGCTGGTTGGCGCTCGGCGGGATCAGCGTGTCGAGGCTATCCTCGATGCGGTCCCACGGGTCGTCGCATGGCCGCTCGGGCACATCCTCGCGGTTCGACGACGGCAGAAAATCGAAAAAGTCGCGCGCGGCCAGCAGCGCCTCGACGTCGTTGTCGAAGGCGAGGTCGGCGACGGACGATTTGGTGGTGTGCGTGACCGCGCCACCCAGCTCCTCCTGCGTCACCACTTCGTTGGTCACGGTCTTTACGACATCGGGGCCGGTGACGAACATATAGGACGAATCCTTCACCATGAAGATGAAGTCGGTCATCGCCGGCGAATAGACCGCGCCGCCCGCGCACGGCCCCATGATGAGGCTGAGTTGCGGCACGACGCCGCTGGCCAGTACGTTGCGCTGGAACACCTCGGCATAGCCGCCCAGGCTCGCCACACCCTCCTGGATGCGCGCGCCGCCCGAATCATTGAGGCCGATGACCGGCGCGCCGACCTTCATCGCCATGTCCATGATCTTGCAGATCTTCTGCGCATGGCGTTCGGACAGCGAGCCGCCGAACACGGTGAAGTCCTGGCTGAACACGAACACCAGCCGACCGTTGATCGTGCCCGATCCGGTGACCACGCCGTCGCCGGGGATGACCTGATCCTGCATGCCGAAATCGGTGCAGTTATGCTCGACATACATGTCGAGTTCCTCGAAGCTGCCGGGATCGAGCAGCACGTCGAGCCGCTCGCGCGCGGTCAGCTTGCCCTTGGCGTGCTGGGCGTCGATGCGCTTCTGGCCGCCCCCCAAACGCGCGGCGGCGCGGCGACGCTCCAATTCGGCGATGGTCGATGACAAAGGGCATCCCTCCACATTTTGCGGCGCTTAGTTCCAGCGACCCGGCGCGGATGCAAGCGCGAATGTGACCGCGCATGTCGCGCAGGGCAGGATATGATTGGTCGGGACGACAGGATTCGAACCTGCGACCCCCACACCCCCAGTGTGATGCGCTACCAGGCTGCGCTACGTCCCGACCGAGCCGGCGCCATTACGCCGATGGCGGCGGGCTGGCAAGCCGGAAACCGGCCGCGCGGTTCGCGGGCGCGGCGACGGGCCGCGATGGTTGCGCAGGCGGCGGCGAGGTGGTAGCGCGCGCCGCTTGATGGAGGCGACGACCGCGCCTCCGCTCCATCCGGATTTTGGCAACCCATGTTCGTAACGCCTGCTTTCGCTCAATCCGCCGCAGCCGCCGGCCCGGCCGGCCCGCTGGGCGGCATCCTGCAGATCGCGCCGCTGATCCTGATCTTCGTCGCATTCTATTTCCTGATGATCCGGCCGCAGCAGCGCCGGGTGAAGCAGCTTCAGGCGTCGATCGCCGCGGTCAAGAAGAACGACCAGGTCGTGACCGCCGGCGGGCTGGTCGGCAAGGTGACCAAGGTCGAGGATAGCTTTGTCGAGGTCGAGATCGCGCCCAATACGCGGGTCAAGGTGGTCAAGATGACGCTCGCCGAAGTGACGCCGGTCGGCGGCGGCAAGCCTGCGAACGACTGATGCTCGACTTTCCCCGCTGGAAAATCTGGGCGGTCTGGGCGACGATCGCCGTCTGCCTGCTGCTCGCGATTCCGAGCATGCTGCCGGAACGGGTCCGCGGCCAGCTTCCCGCCTGGCTGCCCAAGCCGACGATCAACCTCGGGCTCGACCTGGCGGGCGGCAGCTATATCCTGCTCGAAGCCGATACCGATCAGGTCGCGACGACGCGGCTGGAATCGCTGCGCGAACAGGTGGCGACCGAGATGCGTCGCCAGAACCCGCGCATCTCGATCGGCGACATTTCGACGCGCGACAACCGGCTGAGCTTCATGCTGCGCGATCCGTCGCAGGTCGACGCGGCGCGCGAACGGTTGCTGGGCATCACCGGCAGCGGCGCGGGCCTGACCGGCCAGCGCGAATGGAATATCGAGGTGGTCGACCAGAGCCGCTTCGTACTGACCCAGACGCAGGCTGGCCTTGACCAGGCGATCGACCGCGCGATGGCGGACGCGACCGAGGTCGTGCGCCGCCGCATCGACGAACTCGGCACGCGCGAACCGACGATCGTGCGCCAGGGCAGCAACCGCATCGTCGTGCAGGTACCCGGCCTCCAGGATCCCGAGGCGCTGAAGGCGCTGCTGGGCAAGACCGCGCGGCTCGATTTCAAGCTGGTCGATGTCAATGCCGATCCCGGTCAGATCGCGCGCGGCCAGGCGCCGATCGGCAGCGAGATCCTGCTCTATGCCGAGGGCGCGGCGCCGATCGCGGTCAAGCGCCAGACGCTGATTTCCGGCGACCAGATCGTCGATGCGCGTCAGGAATTCGATCCCCAGAACGGATCGCCGATCGTGGCGATCACATTTGACGCTGCCGGTGGC
>DAIMKE010000705.1:0-4172 GCA_036721875.1 Bradyrhizobium sp.
GCGTAGGATGGGTAGAGCGCAGCGAAACCCATCAATCGCGACGGTTGCTGCCTTGATGGGTTTCGCTGCGCTCTACCCATCCTACCGCTCATGGTTTTCGATAGATCACCTTGCCGGCACGGATCGTGTACGCGACCCTGGCGAGGTTGCGGACGTCGGTGATGGGATCGCCGTCGAGTACCACGAGGTCGGCATCAAATCCCTGCTCGGCCCTTCCTTTCTTTGCGGCTTTGAAAAACTGCGCAGGGCTGGTCGTCAACGACGCCAGGATCTGGCGCTCCGACAGCGCGCGGCGCATCAGTTCGTATTCGAGGGTCGTGTCGTAGATCGTGGTGAAGCCGACGTCGGTGCCGAAAAGCACCGGACCGCCATTGTCGGAGAACGCCTTGAGCTGATTGACGGTGTTGGCGACAAGGCGCGCCGCGATATCGGGGCCGACGGCAAGCCTTGAAAACAGCGACAATGTCGGAATCAGCGCAATGCCCTGCTGCCTGAAGCGCGCGAGTTGCTCCGCCGAGTAGACCGGTCCGCCGGCCACCGTGTGCGCCATGGCGTCGACGCCGGCGGCGATCACCGCGTCCACGCCCGCCATGTTTTGCGGATGGGCAAATACCGGCTTGCCCGCTTCATGCGCCACATCGACCGCCGTCCTGGCGATGGCCGGGTCCATGTTCACGACCGGTCTGTTTTCGCCCTTGAAGGAGCCGGTGAACAGTTTCACGCCGTCGAGACCGAAGCCCACATACCTTTTCGCCAGTTGCCCGGCTTCGTCCGGCGTGGCGGCTTCGGGCAACTGCATCTCGGGCGGCAGATAAATCGGGTGGCCGCCCCTTGGGAAGATGCTGCCGGCCAGATGGATGGAAGGGCCCGGCACCTCGCCGGAGTCGACGCGCCGGCGCAACGGCATGATGTTACGCGGATCGGAGCCAAGGTCCCACACGGTGGTGAAACCCCACCGTGTCAGCATCGTCTGCATGTGCTCGACGAGCCCTGCAGCGGGAGCCGAACCGGCGTTATTCCAGGCTCCTTGCGTGAAATGGACGTGGCTGTTCCAGAAGCCGGCGACCACGGTCTTGCCGGCGCAATCGATGGTGCGCGCGTCGGCTGGAATTTTCACGTCGCTGCGGCTGCCGATCGCGGTGATCACGCCGTGGGAAGTGACAAGCACCGCGTCAGGAAGCGGCGCGGCGTCGGGCGAAACGTAAACGCTGCCGCCGACGAGAACGAGCGACTGCGCGGTCGCGCCGGTGCAGGCGGCCCCCGCGAAAAGCAAAAGAGCAAACGCGGCGCAAAGCAGATTCCTGGTCATGCGGGGAGCCTCGGTGTCAGTACCCTGCCCGTCCGTTGTCAGACGAACCGACCGAGCCATACCAGACGTGTGAGTTCCCGGTTTGACAGTTCTTGCGGGTCCGCGTGGAGGCTACTCCTCCGGCGCGTTCTCGATCGGATCGAACCGGTCGTGCTCGAGCCCGAGCAAATTCCAGGACTGCAGCATGTGCGGCGGCAGCGGGGCCGTCGCGTCGATGAAGCCGCCGCGCGGATGCGGGATTACGATGCGACGTGCCAGAAGATGCAGGCGGTTCTGCAGGCCGCCCGGCAGTTCCCAGTTCTCCTTGTTGAAATATTTGGGATCGCCGACGATGGCGTGATCGATATGGGCCATGTGCGCGCGCAATTGATGGGTGCGACCGGTCACCGGCTTGAGCGATACCCAGGCGAGCTTCTGGGCGGAGGTTTCGACCACGGCATAATAGGTCACCGCGTGGCTGGCGCCCTCGTCGCCATGTTTGGCCACCCGCATGATGCTGTCTTCCTCGCTCTCTTCCTTGGCGAGATAGGTCGAGATGCGGCCCTGCTTCGGCTTCGGCACACCGGCCACCAGCGCCCAGTATATTTTTCGCGCCGAGCGATGGCGGAACGAGCCGGTCAGGGCAGTCGCGGCGAAGCGGGTTTTGGCAATCAAGAGACAGCCCGAGGTTTCCCTGTCCAGCCGATGCACCAGCCGCGGCTTCTGGCCTTTGGCATCGCGCATCACTTCCAGCATGTCGTCGACATTGCGCGTGATGCCGGAGCCGCCCTGCACGGCGAGGCCTGCAGGCTTGTTCAGCACCATGACGTCGGCATCCTCGAACAGGATCATGTCCTTCAGCGCCTGCAGCGTCTTGGTGGCAGCCTCGGAAAGCGGCCCTGCGCCCTTCGGCGTATCGAGCTTGAGCGGCGGAATGCGGACGCTCTGGCCTTCCTCCAGCCGGTCCTTGCTGTCGGCGCGCTTGCCGTTGACGCGTAGCTCGCCCTTACGGACGATGCGCTGGATATGGGAGAACGACAGGCCCGGAAAGCGCGCCTCGAGAAAGCGGTCGACCCGCATGTTGTTCTCGTCCGCTGTCACCACGACGGTCTGAACCTTGGTGGGCAGCGGCGGCGGCTCGGGTGCGACCTTCTCGGGCTCGGCCACAAAAGGCTTCGTCGCACGCGGTGGCGCGGCCGGAAACCGTGACGGCGGCTTTCCGGGACGATGCGCCGAAGATCGCTCGGCTTGCGAGCCACGATAGGGACGAGCGCCCTTCGGGCGATCACCCGCAGGGCGGAGAGGTTTCTTGACGCGACGGCTCATGCCGATTTTCCAAGTTTGCGAGACATCGAGCGTGTGGCATGGCGCGGCAATACCGCTATCTTCGCACCCACCTGGCTTTCGGCGAGACGCAGTTCGTAATTCTGCTGCAAATTCATCCAGAATTGCGGACTGGTGCCAAACCAGTGCCCAAGACGCAGCGCCGTATCTGCCGTTATGCCGCGCTGGCCGTGGATGATCCCCGTGATCCGGTTCACCGGTACGTCAATCTGACGCGAAAGCTCGGCCGCGCTGATGCCAAGTTCGCGCAATTCTTCGGCCAGATGTTCGCCGGGGTGGATGGGTGTACGAGGCACGATGGTCTTCCCTCAATGATAGTCGACGATCTCTACCTCGATAGGCCCCTGAGTGCCGTCAGGCCACGCAAAGCAGATACGCCACTGGTCGTTTATCCGAATTGAAAACTGTCCGGCACGATCGCCCTTGAGCGCTTCCAGGCGATTGCCCGGCAATGCTGCCAGGTCGGCGAGGCTCGCTGCAGCATCCAGCCGATCAAGTCGCATCTCGGCCTGACGCGCAAAGCCCGAGAACTCCTTGACCCGCTGACCGGAAGCAAACCGCTCGGTGCGCTTATCCCGATAGCTCACGATCATCGCCGGGGACGCTAGCAGGATTTACGACTTACGTAAATAGTAATTTTCCCGAGCGTGACGCGAGGCAGGAAACGGCTTCCTGATATCGAACGTGACATAACCCACCGTCATTTACACTGCGCGCGGTCTCTCACCGCGGTCAGATCGCCGGCGGAAGTGGCGGACGGACGCTGTTTGGCAGCCTCCTCCGCCGCTGCGCAGGCCGCCGCCTGGTCGCCGTTCTGGAAACGCGCCCAGGCGAGGTTGGTCCAGGCATCGGCGAAGTCGGGTGCGTCCTTGATCGCCTGCTCCAGTACCGGCTGCGCATCCTTCGGCCGCTTGGCGATCAGGAGGAAGCGGCCGTAGTCGGCGTTGAGCGCTTTCATCGGATGCGGCTGTTTCAGCGCGACCTTGAACAGTTCTTCCGTGGCATCGAGATCCTTGAAGCGCGCCAGCGTCACGGCCGCAAAGCCCTGATAGACGCCGCTCTGTTCGGGCGAGATGAGAAACGCCTGATTGAACCGCTGCGCGGCCTCTCCCATTCTGTTGGCGTTGATCGCCCGCCAGCCGCGCTTGGTGGTTTCCTCATAGGCCTTTTCACGTGTCCCGGCGGCCTGGATGATGGCGTTGACGAAGTTTGCGTCCGCGGCCTGCTGCTCTGAATTCTTGGCCGCAAAGCCGAAGAACGGCTGTTCGTTGATCGGCGCTTTATAGGTTCGCTTCGTCAGTTGCACGCCCGGCGCAACTTCGACCGTTTCCGCGACGGCAGAAAGCGTGGAGGCCAGCGTCAGCGCGACGGCGTAGATCGCTGCTCGCAGATAATTTTCGAAACGGTTCATTCGCGGCCTCGCTCTCGTTCCTTGCGCAGCTTGGCCCAGTAATCGAGCCGCCTGCGGATCTCGCGCTCAAAGCCGCGATCGGGTGGGTCGTAAAAGGTCAGCCGTCCCAGCGCTTCCGGGAAGTAATCC
>DAIMKE010000706.1:0-4169 GCA_036721875.1 Bradyrhizobium sp.
TCTCCATGCCAGAAGAATCGCTGAAGACGATCATCGATCAGACCTCGGCGGCCGGTGGCTTCGTGGTGTTTCGAGGCTTTCCCAACAATTCGGTCAAGCAGTTCGTCGCGGGCATGAGCAAGGTCGTCAGCAATGACGATCAGTTCGCCTCGATCGGCGTCGATCCCCGGCTGTTTCGTGCATTTGGCGTGCAGGCGGTGCCGACGTATGTTGCTGTGTCCAGCGACTTCACCCCCTGCGATGGCCTCAGCTGCACCACCACGCCGCCGCCTTTTGACAGCATCAGTGGCAACGTCACCGTGCGCTATGCGCTCGAGACCTTCGCAGAGGACAACGGACCCGGTGCGCTGGTCGCGCGCACTGCGCTCGGCAATATCAGGGCCGCGAAGTGAGGCGGGCGCTTTCCTCGATCCTGGCCGGGGCCGCTTGCCTGTCGATGGCGGCACCTTCTCCGGTTCTGGCTCAGGCAACGCAGCCCGCGCCGGGTGGCGGCTTTTACGATTTCGACGACTACACCTACTTCCCGCAGCCGCAACAGCAGCCTCAACCGCAACAGCGCCTCGAACCCATTATCCCGACGCTGCCCGACGATCCCATTACGCCGGTCATCCCTGTGGTGCCGCAGCCGCCGCAAACCCCTACGCCCGCCCCCACGCCTACACCCTCTCCCGCGCCATCACCGGGCAATCCGCCGCCCGCTGGTGGCGGCGGGGGAGGGCCGGTCCCTGTCGCGCCCTATGTCCCTGGTGGGCCTTTGGTCTTTCCCAAGGGAGACATCAATGCCGCCAAAGCTGATGGCAAGGCGTTCGTTACTGACGCGCGGGGAGCCAACCGCCAGATTGCGACATCCACGAATCTCACGGGCACGATTCCCGGTTACACGGGGCAGACGCTCCCCATGGAAGCGCTTGCAGATGATCCGGACGCGCTGACTGCGCAAGGCGCGAGCGGCGCGCTCAGCAATGATGCGTGGCGCTTGGTGACCAATCCCGATCGTACTGTCGTCACGCTCGATCCCGATGGCCTGCTGCGTGCGCAGACGGTCGCCGAAGATCCCGATGCCTATCTGGCAGGATCAAGCCTTGGGGCGAGCAATGGTCAATGCGCACCGCTCCCGCCGAGTGGGGCGGGCACGGAGTATTACGAGGCGACCTGCGAGGAGGGCGCGCAGCTGATCGATGAGGCGCGCACCTGCCGTGTTCCCCTGGTGATCGAGACTGCTGGTTCGCAGCATTGGGAATACAGCTGCTATTCGGACGAACCGCAACCCGGTCATGCGGGCGTGTGCTCTAACGTGCAGGGCGCGCTGCAATCGGGTGGTTGCAGGCTGATCGACCGCGAGAGGGTAGGGTTCTCCTGCCTGCAATGGGTCTATCCCCCTTCGGGTGGGCGCCCGTGGTGCGCCGAGCCCGGCGAACCGCTCTATCGCGAGGTCTGGGCATGTCCCGCGCAGCTTCCGGGTGTTCGGGGCGGGTTTCTTCGGAACACCACACGCATCGTCAGCGAGACCCGCAATGAAGCTCAGTGCCAGGCGGCGACGGACGGACTGACTTGCACACAATCAGGCGAGGTGTGTACCGGTCAGCCTGAGACCCGCACGATCAATGGACTCGCCGTGACGCGCTCGTGCTGGGAGTGGGAGCGCACCTATCAGTGTTCGGGCACCACGCAGGCGACCGATTGCAGCGATATTGCCGGCAATCCGCAATGCACGTTCGTGCGTGACGAATGCCTCGATGATCCGCAGGTCGGTGCCTGTCAGCTGACCACCAAGGTCTATCGGTGCCCGATCCCGGGCGGCGGCACCAACGATCCGGCGCAGTACATCTGTGGCGACGATGTCTATTGCATCGATGGCGAGTGCGAGCCGATCGAGCGCGAGGCTTCGACCGAATTCAAGGATGCGCTTGTCGGTCTCCACACCCTTGGACAGGCCAATGCCGAGTTCAATGAGGCGGATCTGACGCTGTTCGCGGGTTCGCGCGAGACCTGTTCGAAGAAGGTCTTCGGCCTGTCGAACTGCTGTTCGGGCAAGGGCGTGCCGTTGCTTACCCCGTTCCTGTGCAACGCGGCCGAGCGTGAGCTCGACAAGAAGGACGACAAGGGGCTCTGCCACCGGGTCGGTTCCTATTGCTCGAGCCGTGTGCTGGGGGTCTGTACGACGCGCAGGGATGCCTATTGCTGCTTTGAGTCCAAGCTCAGCCGTATCCTTCAGCAGCAGGGCCGCCAGCAGATCAACAAGCCTTGGGGCGCGCCCAAGAGCGAGACCTGCAAGGGGTTCACGCTCGACGAGTTCTCACGTCTCGACCTCTCGGTGATGAATTTCTCCGAGGTCTACGCCGACTTCATCGACGCCGCCAAGCTCCCTGATGAATTGGACACGTCACAGCAAATCCAGCAACGCATAGAGGACTACCTGCAGCAGCATGGACCAAATTAATGGAAACGATAACACCGCTCTCAAGCGGACGTGCATTGCCCGACCTCAGCGTGGTCGAGTTTGCGATCATGATCGCCTTGATGCGGCTTGGCCCGCAGCCGGCACCCTCGCTGCTGCCGACGTTATCGGATTGGTTCGGCTACGCTATTTCCTTGAGCGATATCCGCCCGGCGCTCCGACGTCTCGAGCATCAGGGGTATTTGACGACGCTGGAGGACGGATCACTTCGCACGCGGCGCGCTTCGGCCGAGCCGGTGGCGCTTTCGTTCACGGCACTCATCCGAATCGTGGGCAGCGAATTTGGCCGCGCGTTGAAGAAGGCCGATCCGCCGCTTTTGGCGCACATCATGAAGAAATCGGTGGAGGACGAGGCGGTCGCGGCCGAGGAGGCGCTGCGGAAGCGCGAGGGCAAGCCGAACCTCACGGACGCGCAGCGCGAGGATATCCGCGTGGCCGCGCGCAAGGAAGCGCGCGAAGCGCGTCTCAAACCGGTCGAGGCGGATGCAGGTGCTGTGAAGCCCAAACCGCCAAAGCGCAAAGGGAAGGGCAAGGGGCACGAGGCCTCGGACGACAGCAGCAAGGAGTGAGGCAATGACGCGGATATGGGGTGCTGTGCTGAGCGCAGCCATGTTGAGTGCGGCGCTCGCGCCGAGCATTGCGGCAGCGCAGCATAGCGAGGAGGGCGATGATGGCCTGATCCGGGTTCAGCAGGGTGATGACTTCTATTGCCGCGAACGCAACCTCGGACAGTGGTTCTACTGCGAAAAACCCAAACCCGATCCTGAGACCGCCGCCCAGGCTCAGTCCAGCATTCCGGCCGCAGTCCGCCTCAAGGCGATCAGCGAAAAGCTGGAGGAGCTGAAGGCGAGGGCGATCCTCGAGCCGACCACGAAGAACGTGCAGGCATACATTTCCTTCCAGCGCGAGCAGCTCGACAGGGCCTCTGATTTTGCCGACGTGTGGCGCCGCGCTATCTGGCAGAACCCCGAGCTCGATTACACGCTTCAGCGCCCGATCAACGCACTCGGCAAGAAGACCTGGACTACCCAGCGCACCGCGCAGCGCGATGCCGCGCTTGCCGCTATCAGCCAGCGCTATGGGGTGTTCTATTTCTACTCCTCAGGCTGCGCGGCCTGCGAGGTGTTCTCTCCGATCATCAGGGGCGTCTCAGACCGCTTCGGAATGACCGTCATGGCGGTCTCGATCGATGGCGGGCCGAATGCCGCGTTCCCCAATTACCTGATCGATACGGGCCAGTTCCAGGCAATGGGCATGGCTGGCAAGCAGGTGCCCGCGCTGGTGCTGTTCGACACCGTCACCAAACAGCCGATGCCGATCGGTTACGGCGTGATGGCGGCCGACGATGTCATGGACCGCATTTTCACTCTGACCAACACCGAGCCGGGGAGTGACTTCTGATGAGCAAATCTCGCCAATCCTTCTGGGCCCGCGGCTTTCGTATCACCGGGAGCTCGCTCACCTGCCTTGCTGCCGTCAGCCTCGCGGCATCACCGGCTATGGCCAGCGTCGAGGGGGAGATGAACTCCTATTTCAACTCGTCCGGAGCGGCTGCCAATGTCACCGGACCGTCTGCCTTCGACGGGCAGGCGGCAGGCTACTATTCCGGTGGCAGTCTGTGGACGCGGTTCCCGACCAAACAGATCAACCCGGTCAACCTGCAGCTGCCGCGTGCTAGCGGGGGCTGCGGCGGCATCGGTCTTTTCGGGGG
>DAIMKE010000707.1:0-4169 GCA_036721875.1 Bradyrhizobium sp.
TCGGCAGCTCGCATTGCTCGTCCGAGCAACGCTGATCCACTCAACCCGCCATGCCAGCTCGAGTACATCGCCTCGATCAGTGCGGCCGATCGTCACGATCCCGGCACCTTCGACGAGCACCGAGAACCGCCATGCCCGAGTGGTGGAATCGACATCGCCTTGCAGCAAAGTTCCGTCCGATGTCGCGATCACGAACCCGTCGCCTGCAGCGCTGGCGGACAGGCTGATCACGTCATCCAGATCGCCCGATAGCTGCAGCCGGGCGTCCTCGAGCGGTGTAATCCTGATCGCCATGTCGGTGCCCCCTGATCGAATCACTGTGGGCTGATCGATAGAACATAACAGGAACATTGAGAAGGCAGGTTCGGCTCAGGGACGGTGGGAATGTAAGGCAAGATAAAAGCGCTGCCTCCAAGCGGCAGCGAACTTGGCGTCTGCACGTCGTTTTGGATGGAGGCATGGGTTGGGCGGTGCCTCCAAATAACTGCTGACGACCCAAAACTGGCGCGACTCTGCGGCTTTCCAGCCGATGCGAGTGGAGGCCCTTGCAGCAAAGCCACGGCGCACCCTCATCTGCTGTCTTTGCGGAGAAGCAGGGCGATGGCCGAGGATGAGTTCGGACTTTGGTTGGGGCGGGTGGGTGCTGACCGGCCGTTCGCGCACCAGCTGCGAAAGGCAACGAACCTCGCGGGTGGCAATGCCCGGTTGCGAGGCCGGCGCGCCAGCTTCGACGGCAGCCGGATCGGGCGCGGGTCAGGGGTTGGCCGGATGCTCGGTACATCGGCCCGCTCGGGCGGCATGCGCACGCGCCGGGTAGTTGTGAAGGCGCGGTTCGCGAAGCTGGCCGGCAGGGGCGCGGGGGCGGCTCACGCGCATCTGCGCTATCTCGAGCGCGACGGCACCACCCGCGAGGGCGGGCGCGGGCTTTTGTACGGCCCGGCGAGCGATGCGGTGGACGGCAAGGCGTTTCTCGAGCGCAGCGCGGGTGATCGGCACCAGTTCCGGTTCATCGTCGCGGCCGAGGATGGCGCGCTGTACGACGACCTGAAGCCGCTCGTTCGGCGCTGGATGGCACAGGTTGAGCAGGACCTCGGCACCAGGCTCGATTGGGTCGCGGTCGATCACTTCAACACCGGCCATCCCCATAGCCATGTCCTGCTGCGCGGGGTCGATGATCGCGGGCAGGACCTGGTCATTGCCCGGGAATATATCAGCCGGGGTCTGGCCGGGCGCGCCGCCGAGTTGGTCAACCTCGACCTCGGTCCCCGCACCGACCGCGAGATCTTCGAGGCGCGCCAGCGCGAGATGGTGCAGGAGCGGTTCACCCGGATCGACCGCACCTTGCTCGCATCCCGCGACCCGGATGGATTGGCATCGTCCTGGCATGCGAATAGCGAGGAGCAGAGCCTGCGGGTAGGGCGGCTTCACATGCTGAGCCGCATGGGCCTCGCCACCGAAGAGGGCGGGGGCCGGTACCGGCTTGCCGACGATCTCGAGCCGACGCTTCGCGCAATGGGCAGGCGTGGCGACATCATCGCCATCATGCAAGGACGGTTGAAGCGCGCGGCCCCCGAGGTCTCGCCCCAGGACTATGCCATCTACGATCCGGCCGAGGGCAAGCCGCTGATCGGCCGCATCGCCGCGCAGGGTCTTGCGGGCGACCACCATGACCGACCCTATCTGATCGTCGCTGCGACTGATGGGCGGAGTCATTATGTCGCGGTTGGCGATCGATCCATTCTGGATGGAACGCGCGGAGCCGAGATCGTTAGGGTCGACCCAATGGTGCCGCAGGTGCGCGAGGTGGACCGGACCATTGCTGAGGTCGCTGCTGCCAATCAGGGCATCTACAGCGTCGATCATCATCTGCGGCATGACGCAAGCGCCAGCGAGCGCTTTGCCGAGGCGCATGTCCGTCGGCTCGAGGCGATCCGGCGGGGCCGGGGAGCGGTCGAGCGGCTCCCCGATGGCAGTTGGAAAATTGCACCTGACCATCTCGACCGTGTGCTTGTGTTCGAGCGAGGCGCAGCGGCGGCACGGCCGGTCGAGATCGCACCGCTTGCGACCCAGTCGCTCGAGCGGCTGACCCGGCATCAGGGCGTCACTTGGCTGGACGAGCAATGCGTAGCCAGGGAACCGGAGACGTTGGGGCGTGGGTTCGGGGCGCAGGTGCGCCAGGCGCTTGCGGTTCGTCGGCAATGGCTGGTGGAGCAGGGGCTCGCCTGGCGCGATGGCGCGACCAGCACCTACCAGCCCAACCTGATCGCCACGCTCCGACAACGCGAGCTGCAGCAGGTCGCTGGCCAACTTTCAAAGGAAATGGGCCTCGAATACACGCCCCATCAGGGCGGGACGGTCGAGGGCATCTACCGCGGGTCGGTACAGGTCGGGACCGAGCGCTTCGCGGTGATCGAGAAGTCGCGCGAGTTCACGCTCGTGCCCTGGCGACCGGTGCTCGAGAAGGAGATCGGACGGCCAGTGTCCGGCATCGATCGCGGCGGCACGATCAGCTGGACGTTGGGGCGCCGGCGCTCCGGGCCTAGCATCGGTGGGGTCTGATCATCGCCAATGGCCCAGGGTGCCCCGGCGAGCATCTGTCGCGAAGGCCGGTCGCCAATCATGCTAGCCCCATGCAGACCCGCAAGACCCGCCACCAATTTTACCTGCCCGACGCGCTGTCCGAGAAGCTCGACGCCATGGCGGCGAAACCGGGCGCGTCCAAGACCGCGATCCTGACCGATGCGCTGACCGCCTGGTTCGACCGGCGGGCTACCAATGAGCTCGACCAAAGGTTCGGCATCCGGCTCGACCGGCAGAGCCGCATCGCTGACCGCACCGAGCAGAAGATCGACTATTTGACCGAGGCGCTGGGGCTGTTCATTCGTCACCAGCTGACGCTCACCGCGCATCAGCCCGCGTTCGATCCGGAGACCAGCCGCCTTGGCCGCGTGCGGTATGACGAGTTCGTCAAGCTCGTCGGACGCTTGCTGGCGCGCGGCGATAGCGAGGCACGGCTCACGCATGGGCAATCGGACAAGGGACGGACCGGTGACTGAGCCCAACGCCCATCCGCATGAGAGCCGCGACACGATCGACGTCAAGCCAATCACGCTAAGGATCAGAGAGGCTTGCCGGATCACCGGCATCGGGCGGTCCAAGCTCTATGAGCTGATCAAGGCCGGTGAGATCGAGGTCATCAAGCTAGGCACCATGACCCTGGTGTCGATGCGCAGCGTTGAAGAAATGATCGAGCGAGCGAAAGCGCGCGACGGGGCGCGATGAACCCGCCTCAGGTTGCCGGATGGCGATAGTGGAGATTGGGTGTCGCCGTTGCCGGTTGTCCTGCAGCGGCGTCTTGGGGGATTGTTGGTCGACGAAACGCCCGTGACAGCTTTGCGCCTCAATTTCGGTCGTTCGCCCAGCCGGCAGTTGATCCCGAAAGCCGTCGTTCGTTCAGGTGGTGTAAGCGGACCCGAAATGGCGGGAAGCGGAATGGCTGCTTTCGGGGGAGGGTTAGCTAAACCCGGCACTGGTTCATCAAGCGCGCCGTCTCAGCTATGCACCCTGAATTCGGCTGTTCAACGTCCAGCGCAGCAATCTCGAGAGCTAGGCTGGCTGAAGACCGACTCGCGGTGTCAAGCCTAACGATCGTAAGCAATCTAGAGAATAGAACGATACCGTTACGATTTCGGCAATCGGTTGATCAGGTCTGCGCCGCGTCGTCGTCGTCAGCTTCGCTCCCGCCGGAAAAGAACGCTTTGCTGACACGGTTCTTCTCGTCGTTGAGCGCCTGCAGCTGTTCCTGATGCTCTTGGTCCGGATTGTCGAGCGCGCGCGTCAGCACCACTGCGATCGCCAGCGCGAAATCTAGGCAGCCGATCAGCATTCGGTAGGTCTCCCAATGGTCCGCGCCATAGAGCCCCGCCAGGTTGACGCGAAAATAAGGATCCTCCGGCACGTCCTCCAATATCCGCACATGCCCGAATACCGACTTGATGTTGGGATGCGCCCCGAAATCGATAGCCGCGTCATAGGCGTCGGCCAGCCATTGCCCGCCACCCGGCTGCTCGCGCTCGACCCGCTTCGCGACATCGGTGACGGCGCTGCCGAACGCCTTGCGACAGGCCTTTTTGGAGTCCGCATCCTTATGCCGGTCGGTCCAGACCGCG
>DAIMKE010000708.1:0-4162 GCA_036721875.1 Bradyrhizobium sp.
CCACATTGACGGACACGACCTTTACCCGCCGCAGCGCAAGATCATGAAATCTCAACCGATAATTTCGAATCAGACACTGAGTGGATGGGCACTCCGGTATCGCCTGACAACCTGCGGCGAGCGACAGATTGTCGAAGTCCTGCTTCCTGGGAGCATAATCGGATTGCAAAGCTTACTGCTCGGACTGCAAAACGAAGGCGTTTCCAGCCTGACCCGCGTTTCGCTGTGTGTTCTTGGCGGTGTCGCAGTCGGCGAACTCTTCGCCCACCAGCCAGGTCTCGCACGAGGACTGGTCAATTCCCTTTTGCAGGATCAAAATCGCGCCGATCGCCAGATGACGCTCGATGCGAAGACCTCCTCGGCAAGCCGCCTTGGTCATTTTTTGCTGGAAATATTTGATCGGGCTGGCGCACTGGGTGGGCAGAACCAGCGGTGGTGTCACTTCCCTCTTCAACGCGGCGACCTCTCCGACAATCTCGGGATTTCGCCTACGCATGTCAGTAGGTCGACAAGTGAACTGAGCAAACTCGGCTTGGCAACAATACCGGGAAACACGCTGGAGATCATAGACCGGCAAGCCTTTGTGCGGTTTTCCGGCTACCAGAGAAAGCACGCGGAGGTTGAGCGACTGCTTCTGTGACTGCGAAAGCATCGGACCTCCTCATCCATCGCCAATCTGAAATCGGCGAGTCGGCTTGCTGGAGGAGAAATAATATTGCCATCATCCCCGCCGTCCCTGATATATCTCAGTGCGGCTTGCATATGAGTGAGGCTAACAGGAAAACCAGACCCGGATCTTGAGCAGCGGTCGGCCAGGGTCGTCAAGTGGGTGATGTGCCGGTCGGGACAACCGAGGCTCAAGGTCTTTGGAACGGCCATTCGGGCGCTCGTCCAAACGAGCTGGTGAGGGTGAAGTAATGTCAATGAGGTATGTTATGGATTCCAATCTCGATGATCCCAAAAGGATTGTGGTCGTTGATGGCCTGAAAAAATTTCTGGCAGATACTTACACGCTATATCTTACAACCCACAATTTTCACTGGAACGTGACGGGTCCACACTTTAATAGTTTGCATCAAATGTTTATGGTGCAGTATAATGAACTTTGGCTTGCAGTGGATCTGATTGCCGAGAGGCTCCTTACTCTCGGTTCTTTCGCCCCCGGTTCGTATAAACAGTTTGCGCAACTGACATCATTGCCGGATGTGCCCGATTCACCACCTGAAGCGATGGAAATGGTGTCCCTGCTAATGAAAGGCAATCAGTTGGCGGCCCGCACTGCGAGATGCGTTGTTCCTGATGCCGAGGAAATCGGGGATCAGGCGACTTCAGATCTGCTGGTCTCACGAATTGCGGTCCATGAAAAGGTTGCATGGATGCTGCGAGCAACTTTGGCGGGTTGATCTGGGCAATTACATCTGCGCTCACCGGGCTTGCCGGCTGCGCCACGATAAGGCCGAAGAGACTCAGGCAATTCGATCAGACTGTTTCTTAGGTCGAGTAGATCTGCGCAGCAAGCATTTCGAGTTTGTCGAGTTCTAAGAAAGTAATTTGCTTTCCATCGACCAAAATCATGCCTTCGCCCTGCAGGAACGTCAGCGTACGGGTAACCGTTTCACTCGTGAGACCAAGATGGGCACCTCCAAAGACCCCTCGCAAATCCAGACCTAATCTGATTCACTCTTGCCTGAAGGGATCGGGCGATGCGGCAGGCGGGATTGTTCGGGTTATCGGAGCATCTGAAGTGGCTTTCGGCGCATGGCGATCCGCTTGAAGTGCTGGCGAGGGTTGTCGATTTCGAGGCGTTCCGGCCGGTGCTGGACGTGTCGCTGGCCTATTCGGACGGGGCGAAGGGCGGGCGGCCGCCCTACGATCCGGTGACGATGCTCAAGGTGCTGGTGCTGGCGGCGCAAAACAACGTGGCCGACGGGCGTATGGAGTATCTGATCCGCGACCGGCTGAGCTGGCTGCGCTTTTTGGGCTTCGACCTCGGCGCGCCGACGCCCGACGCCAACACCATCCGGCTGTTCCGCGAACGGCTGACCCAGGCCGGCGCCTTGGACATGCTGTTCGCCGACTTTGAGCCCGTGGATCGCGCTGGGCTTGCGCGAGTTGGGCGTTGCCATCGTCTGCATCGACGCGCGTCAGGCGCATCAGAGCTTGAAGGCGATGAAGGCCAACAAGACCGATCTGCACGATGCGGCCGGGCTTGCTCAGCTGGCGCGTACCGGCTTCTACAAGGACGTGCATGTCAAGTCGCCGGCCGCGCACGGAGTGCGTTCGGTCATCACCGCCCGCGGCCATCTGGTCGAAGCACGCGTCCGGCTCGACAACACGATCCGCGGCCTCTGCGCCACCTTCGGGATCAGGCTCGGCGCGGGCCAGGGCGAGCGGTTCCTCGCGCGAATGCGAGTGGCTGCTTCTGTCCCCGGCCTCTGCGAAGCGGTGGCGTCGCTCCTTCGGGCCCGCGAGCGCCTCGTGGAGGAGATCGGGCAGATGGATCGCCAGCTCAAAGCGATCAGCCTGGCTTCTCCGGCCAGCCAGGCCCTGATGAGCATCCCTGGCGTGGGTGTGCAGACCTCCGCTGCGTTCGCCGCCGCTGTTGATGATGCCAGCCGGTTCAAGCGATCGCGAACGGCTGGCGCGTACTTTGGCCTGGTTCCACGCCGACACCAATCGGGAGAGCTCGACTGGACAGGACGCATTACCAAACAAGGCGACGGGACGGTCCGCAAGCTCCTCTACGAAGCGGCCAACTCGATCTTGACGCGCACACGCCAGAGCTTTGCGCTGAAAAGCTGGGCGCTCAAGATCGCAAAGCGGCGCGGGCTGCGAAAGGCCCGAGTTGCGCTAGCCCGCCGCCTCGCTGTCATCATGCACGCCATGCTGCGTGACGGGACCTTGTTCGAGGCCTGAGTTGAGGTAGCATCCCGATGCCAGTGGTGATGCTCTCGAGCTGACCCGATGGCGGTGTCCCGCGAGGGAACGCAGGGACGGACGATCTGCGAAGGTCGACAGATGGGCCACCAAGCCCGCTTCGAGTCAATGCAACGTCCGGCCTTGTGAGACCCGATAAAGCACCACCGATCCTCGCATCGGCGAGTGCGGATAGATCCTTGAAACCCTCAAGGGACAACCGCCAAGCGACCGCAAATTACAGATATGGACCCTAGTGTGCGATATGTCACTTTCAATCTTAGTGCAGGAGATTCTGGTATCGACCATGTCTTCGCTATCAGCTCGCCGTTATAGCGCGGTCCGTCTCCAGGCATCTTCGCTTGGCCACTGGTTCCGCGCCGAAAGAGGCTGGTCATGTCACGTCAGGAAGCATCCACTTCTCGTGAAACAATGACTCTCGCGGCGCGAACCAGTCTGGGCCCAATCATGTAACCTGACTGCGCGACGCTCACGATCTGGCCTGTATTGGATCCCGGAGTCGGCACGGTGCCGATAATTTCATGCACGTGGGGATCAGGATCTTCGCCAATCGAAGGACGCAGTATTTTTCCCCCGGCCTTGAGCAAGGCATCGTTGATTGCTCGCCGCGTCGCCTCCAGCCCCTTGATCAACGATGGCTCGATCTCGTGTGAACCCGCCAAGGCCTCCAAGGCAAGGTCGAGATTGTCGAGCGCTGGTGCGAGTTCGGATAGCAGTTGCGCCATCCCGGCCTGTCGACCTTCGGTTCCCGCTTTTTCTGCGCGCTTTCGCGCATTCTCAGCTTCCGCCAGTGCACGAAGCAATCGATCCTGTAACGCGTCCCCTTCTTCCGGTTCCGGCAGGACCTCCGACTCCACGCTTTTACCAACTGCCGAGGGCGATCCGTCCTCGTTCTCGCCATTCTTTGCATTGTCCGACACGGCCTGTGCCCCCGTACTTAGTCTTTCTTGTCGTCATCGACCTCGGAGAATTCGGCGTCGACGACTTCTTCATCATCCGAAGCTTCCGAACCGGCAGCTCTACCGGCATCGGCAGAGCCGGCGGCAGAGGCCTGCTCCTTCTCGTAGATCTGCTGACCCATCTTCATGGCAGCGTCGGTGAGGGCCTGAGCCTTCGCGTTGATCGCATCGTGATCGTCGCCTTCAAGCGCCGTCTTGGTTTCGGCGATCGCAGTTTCGACGGCTGCCTTGGTGTCGGCATCAATCTTGTCGCCATGCTCTTCGAG
>DAIMKE010000709.1:0-4155 GCA_036721875.1 Bradyrhizobium sp.
CGGCACGAACCAGTTGCCGAAGCCGCCGATCATCGCCGGCATCACCATGAAGAAGATCATGATCAGGCCGTGCGAGGTCACGAACACATTGTAGGTGTGGGATTCGTGGAAGAATTGCACGCCGGGATACATCAGCTCGACGCGGATCGCGATCGACATCGCCGCACCGATGACGCCGGCGAAGATCGCGAAGATAAGGTACATCGTACCGATGTCCTTATGGTTCGTCGAATAGAGCCAGCGCCGCCATCCGGTCGGATTGGCATGCGCATGGTCGTCATGTCCGTGTCCCTGGGCGTGATCGTGGTGTGTCGCTGCGGTCGTTGCCATTTTGAAATCCTGCCTTGCAGTCCCTTTTGGGACCTTTCAGGTCCCGTCGCCCTTGTCCCGTTTACCGCGCGCCTGGAAGGCTACTGCGCAGCCTGCCCAGCCGCGGCGTAGGTATTCGTCGGATTGGTCGCATACTTCTTCTTCGCCGCCTCAACCCAGGCAGCGAACTCCTGGTCTTCCACGACCCGAACCGCGATCGGCATGAAGGCATGGTCCTTGCCGCACAGTTCGGAGCACTGGCCGTAGTACATGCCGGTCTTGGTGGCCTTGAACCAGGTCTCGTTGAGACGGCCGGGGATGGAGTCGATCTTGATGCCGAAGGCCGGGACCGCGAAGGCGTGAATGACGTCGGCGCCGGTGGTCTGGACCCGGATCACCTTGTTGACCGGCACCACCATCTCGTTGTCGACGCCGAGCAGGCGCGGCTGCTTGTCGGCCGCCATCAGCGAATCGAATTCGAACTTGCCGTTATCGGGGTAGGAATAGCTCCAGTACCACTGCTTGCCCGTGGCCTTGACGGTCAGATCGGCCTTGGGAATGTCGAGCTGCAGGAACAGCAGGCGGAACGACGGCACCGCGATGCCGACCAGGATCAGCACCGGAATCAGCGTCCAGGCCACTTCGATCAGCGTGTTGTGGGTGGTCTTGGAAGGGACCGGATTGGCCTTGGCGTTGAACTTCACCACCACCGCGACCAGCAGGCCCAGCACGAACAGCGTAATCAGCGTGATCAGCACAAACAGGAAATTGTGGAACCAGACGATGTTTTCCATCACCGGGGACGCGGCCGGCTGCAGCGTGACTTCCCACGGCTGCGGCTGCGCCGCCAAAGCCATCCCGCCGGGCACGAGCGTCATGCCCGCTACCGCCAACCCCAGCAACCGCCGGCCCATCAGGCCCTTCGACATCTTCATGCCGCTCGCGCTCCCTTGAATAAGTCCCCAAAGCATTGCCGCCGGATGGCCGCAAATGCCGCACGATCCGCCCTCACAAACGGCCAACCGGAGGTACTTCAGAAGTACACCTTCAAAAGTACCTGCAACAGTACCTTGGGCCAGATCGTTAGAACGCGTCGAAATCCAGCCTCTCAAACCATAATTCCATGGCTCTCGCAATGCAGTAGTGGGGCGCCGAGCCATGCGTCACCGGCTATTCGACAGATGTCAGGTTTTCCAGCTAAATCAGGCAAAACCCGCGCCTTTGCCGGCCGGCGCGGCTTGACAGGCGGATTGCCGGATGTAGGCACAACGAGGGCGTTTTCAGGGGGGCGTGATTCGGCTTGCCCTGCGCCGTTTCCGGCGCGAGAAGGGTCTGCCGGCCGCCTTCATGACGCCGTCATTGCGTATCAGTCCAGTTGGTCCCAGTTGCAGAGTGTACGGCCTGACCGGAAAACTCATGGCAAGGCTGGAAATTTCACCGGTACCGCTGGAACTTTAAAGAGGATCGACCCGGATGGGGCGTTCGATGCATCAGGCAAGGCATGGCACAGGATCCACCCGCTGGCTCGGCGGCCTGCTCGCTGCCGCATTCCTGTTCGGCCTGACCCAGGCGGCCAGCGCCCAGGGCGCGGTACGCTCGGTCCATGGCGACTGGCAGATCCGCTGCGACACCCCGCCGGGCGCGCAGGGCGAACAGTGCGCCCTGATCCAGAGCGTGGTCGCCGAGGACCGCTCCAATGCCGGCCTCACCGTAATCGTGCTGAAGACCGCCGACCAGAAGAGCAAGCTGATGCGGGTGGTGGCGCCGCTCGGCGTGCTGCTGCCCTCCGGCCTCGGCCTGAAGCTCGACAATCAGGACGTCGGCCGCGCCGGCTTCGTCCGCTGCCTGCCCAACGGCTGTGTGGCCGAAGTGGTGATGGACGAAAAGCTCTTGGGGCAGCTCCGGAGCGCCAAGACCGCGACTTTCATTATTTTCGAGACGCCCGAAGAGGGAATCGGCTTCCCGCTCAGCCTGAACGGGCTCGGCGAGGGCTATGACAAGCTGCCGTGAGGCAAACTGCCTTAATAGATTTCAAGGCAGGCTGCTTCGTCGTCGCATCCGAACGCCACGATCAGTTCGGCATGTCGCCGAAGCAATGTCGAAACGCCTGCGGTCGATTGGTTCCCGGCGCGCAACCAGATCACTTTAGGCGGCGGACCGAGCAAAGCTGCCATTTCGGCGAAATCAGCATCCTGGGACACGATCGTGTACCCGTTGGCCTTGGCATGATCCCACACATCACGATCTTCAGCTTCCGCTAACCCCAAAAGCCCAACCTGATTTGACTCCGGGAAAGCGTCCGCGACCGACTGGACCAGCTTGAAGCTGAGATTTGGTCGAACAACAGCTTCATGTTGAGGCGGTGACAAGTCGCCTTTCACGATCGGCAGCATATGCTAGGCAAGCCCGGATATCGTTCTCGGTCAATTCGGGAAAATCGTCGAGGATTTGCTGATGGGTCTGGCCTGCGGCGAGCCAACCAAGCACGTCCGCGACCGCGATCCGCATATGTCGGATACACGGGCGGCCGCCTCGCTTGCCCGGCTCGATGGAAATGACGTGGTGGTAATCCATGGTGGAGAGTTTAGCATTATTCGGGGCTCGGCGCAGCAATGTTTCGCGGGGCATTT
Source organism: Bradyrhizobium sp. (assembly GCA_036721875.1). Taxonomy (GTDB): domain Bacteria; phylum Pseudomonadota; class Alphaproteobacteria; order Rhizobiales; family Xanthobacteraceae; genus Bradyrhizobium. Next base: position 2,940 of record DAIMKE010000709.1, read on the forward strand.
TGGGCCCACGAAAGAAAACCTGCCCGCGTCGCCTCCGTTAAGGCACCGCTTCCCGCGCAGCCTGAACGGGCTCGGCGAGGGATGACAAGCTGCCGTGACCGGCAGCTAGAGCAGCAATCCCATCAGGACCAGGTTTTCGTAAACACCCTCGACCAGGATTCGCTTGCGCTGCACGCCTTCGACCGCAAAGCCGAATTTCTTGTAGAGCTGGATCGCGACCACGTTGTTTTCGCGAACCGTCAGTTCGACCCGGTGCAGCCCAAACGCCTTTGCCGCGTCGAGCGCCTGCCGGATCAAACGCCCGCCTATTCCCTGCCGGCGGTATTCCGGCAGGATAGCGATGCCGAGCACACCGACATGGGCATAGATCGGCCTCGGGTTCGGCACGATATCGCACCAGCCGACGACCTGCCCGCCCGACACCGCGACCAGCTGCGGGTAACCCTGCCTGATGTTGTTGAGAACGAAGGCCCGGGTCTGCTCCGGCGGCGGGGCTTCCAGAAACGCCAGATAGCGCCGCTCGCGGGCGACGAAATCGAGGGCTTCATGAAAGCTTTCGATATGGTCTTGCGTTATCGGGACTATTTCGACTGCAGGCATCGTCTCGGCATCGTGTTGATCGCGCCCCTCGCGGAACGGTCAGGAAACAACTATCTTGCTTATACCACTCCCACAACGGACTGATTTGATGACCAATCCTGCGACAACCTCCCTGCTCGACCGCGCCAACCTCGACCGCGATGCCGTCCGACGCGAAATCGCGCGGGGGCTCGAGGGCGCCGACGACGGCGAATTGTTCCTGGAATATGGCCAGACTGAAGCATTGGGTTTTGACAACGGTCGGCTGAAGCAGGCGACCTACGACACCAGCCAGGGGTTCGGCCTTCGCGCGGTGAAGGACGACGCGGTCGGATACGCGCATTCCTCCGACGTCTCGCTGCCGGCGCTGATCCGCGCAGCCGACGCGGTCGCCGCCGTCCGCGGCGGCTACAGCGGCAAATTCGCCGCAGCACCGGCGCACACCAACGTGCGGCTCTATGGCGACGAGAACCCGCTGGATGCGCCGGGGTTTGAGGCGAAGGTGAAACTGCTCGCCGAGATCGACGCCTACGTCCGCGACAAGGATCCGCGGGTGCGGCAGGCCTCGATCAGCCTCGGAGCCACGTGGCAGGTCGTGGAAATACTGCGCCCCGACGGCGAAAGCTATCGCGACATC
>DAIMKE010000710.1:0-4151 GCA_036721875.1 Bradyrhizobium sp.
ACGACGAAGCCCAGATCCTCCTTAAATCACAACCTCAAATCTGTGCCATTGGTGCCGACGGCGGACATCGGCGCGTTTACGACGCGCGGGAGCATCAAAGGAGAACGATGATGAAGAAAGCTCAAATCGCCACAGCTGCCCTTGTACTCGCGGCCACCATGCCTGCCCTCGCCCAAGGAAACCCACAGGGCATGGATCACAGCAAAATGAACCATGGCCAGATGAATCACTCGGCAATGGCCGAAATGATGCAGCCGACACAGGCCAACCCTTATCCGCCGGCGGAAATGAAGATGCATCGTGCCATGATGGGCGCTGTTGGTAGCGATGCGACTGAAACCTGGGTGCGTAAGATGATCGAACATCATCGCGGCGCGGTTGAGATGTCGCAGATCGTGCTACGCGACGCTCGCGACGCCAAGATCCGCGAGATGGCGACCAAGAGTTCGGCGGAGCAACGTCAAGAAATCAACGAGTTGCAGGCCTGGCTGCGCGAGCATGGCAAGCGCCCTCAATGAGGATAATTATCACTGGAGGGCTTTAACGTTAAGAAAGCAAATGGTCGCGGCGCTCGCCGCATGTTCGTAGGAATTTCAGCGAGCGCCGGGCCCCCGGTGGTAGTCCACCGCGATCGCGGCTGCCCCCGCTGTGAGAGATGGGCCGAGGACATCCGCGCGCAGTTCAAGCGGCCCGTTTCTATCATCGACGAATGCTCGCGTATGGCATCCCAGCAGGCCCGAGGCGCCCCGCAACAGCTAATCTCCTACCTTATCTAGGCTGGAAGATTGGAGATATCGAAGTCGTAAAGGGGGCTCTGGCGTTGCTCCTTTTTATAGGCTAGGGGGATACCCTATGGCTCACACCGAACAGAACAGCGCCGAGTTAATCGCACGAGTGCGGCGCATTGCAGGACAGGTCAGCGCTATTGAGCGCGGCCTGGAGCGTGGCGCGCCGTGTGGCGAAGTTCTGCACCTTGTGGCGGCGGTTCGCGGCGCGGTGAACGGCCTGCTCGACGAAATCATCGTGGACCATCTGGATCAGCATGTTGCGAAGGTGGGCCTGGATGAGGCCGAGCGCTTGCGAGCGTCGGAGGATCTGAAAGCCGTTATTCGCCGCTATTCCAAATAGGATCGATGATGACCGCGGCTTTTCACATTGATCGCTTCACTCACGATCACGTCTTCCTGGGGGCGTCGCATGACGCGAATGCGCGCCGCACATTGTGGGTGGTGGCACTGACGGCAACGATGATGGTCGGCGAAATCATCGCCGGCTATCTCACCGGGTCGATGGCGCTTCTGGCGGACGGTTTCCACATGGCGACGCATGCCGGAGCACTCAGTGTTGCGGCAATCGCGTATTCCTACGCCAAGCGGCATGCCTCGGACGACAGGTTCAGCTTCGGGACGGGCAAGGTCGGCGACCTGGCAGGATTCGCCTCCGCGCTGGTGCTCGCCGTGATCGCAATCGGCATCGGCGTCGAATCGCTAATTCGCCTCTTCCAGCCGACCACAGTGGCGTTCACCGAAGCGACCATCATCGCCGCGATCGGTCTCGCCGTGAACATTGTCAGTGCCTTTCTCCTGGCGGGAAGTCATTCGCACGATCACGGTCATGGCCATTCCCATAGCCATCATGCGCAGCCACATGCCCATAGACATGAAGGACACCAGCACGATGACGACGAGACCCATGCAGTGGCTGGGCTGCGAAGCCAGGACAACAACCTTCGCGCCGCCTATGTCCATGTCCTTGCCGACGCGCTGACCTCGGTGCTGGCGATCGTCGCGCTCCTGTCAGGACGCTTCCTCGGCTGGGTGTGGCTCGATCCGGTGATGGGGGTGGTCGGTGCCACCGTGATCGCCCGCTGGTCATGGTCGCTGATGCGCGAAACTGCCTGGGTGCTGCTCGACCGGAGCGACGAGCATGTCGCCGAGGAAATCCGCGAACTGGTCGAAACGCCCGGCGATGCCCAAATCGCGGACCTGCACGTCTGGCGCGTCGGCCCCGACGCACATGCTGGTATCGTTAGCGTAGTGGCGGGCGGTGCAGTGGATCGCACGACGGTGCAAAAGCGCCTCAAGCCGGTCCGCGGGCTTCGCCATCTGACGATCGAGATGCAGTCGCCATGAAGTCGCCCTGCATCGACATCTGCCTTTTCGATGGACGTACCGGCTGGTGCAAGGGATGCGGCCGCACCAACGACGAAATTCGCACCTGGAAGAAGAGCCAGCCACATCAACAACGTCGGATCGCGTCGGACCTCCCACGACGCCTTGCCAAGCTCGCCCCGACGGCGAAGCCGATTAGGCCGGACCGATGATGGAATCGCTGCGATTGACCGGCTGCCGGATAAGGGCGACGCCTTGCGTCAATGCTGTCGTTAATGTCATCAATGACACGCAGCCTCGACTTTGAGAGCACCGCGCATGACACTTGCGGTATCATGCCGGCAATCTATGCTCCGTGCTCGTGATTAGGGTGTCACGACCATTATTTCTTAGATTTTTCTCGATGCTGTGCATCGGGCTGACGCTCGTCTTCGCAAGCGCCAGCATGGCTAGTGTCATCGATCGCATGCAGCATCAATCAGACGCATCGGGCGATCATAACCATCTACTGTTCAGCAAAATCGTTTCAGAACCCAGCGACCATCAACACGAGCCTCATAAGCCCGATCTGGACGACAAGGAAGATGCTCCTGATCATCAGCCCGGCACTGGGCATCACCATCATGGTGATTCCGGGGCGTCGCTTGCTGCCTTTGGGATGCAAGGCCAGGCAGGGGCTTTTCCAACATCATCGTCACTATCACCAGTAGCCGACGATCGATTGGCGGGCGTTTTGATTCCCGGACCTGAGCGTCCCCCCAAGACCATCGCAAATCGCACCTAGAGCCGCCGTGTCGAATTAGGCGCGGCTTTAGCCACGCCTGTTCGTGAGGCCGAATTGTCATGTTTTCAATATTCTTTGCGCACCAGCCGGTGCGCTTTCGGCGCGCGCTTGCGATAGGCGCGGCTATCGCTGCCCTATCCGACCCGTCCGTCGGGGTGGCGCAAGACCTCAGTCTATCCGACGCCCTTTCCAGGGTCGCCACTGGCGATCCCGCCGTGGCAGCCAATGCCGCGCGAATTCAAGCCGCCGATGCCGCGATTACCCAGGCCGATGTGCGGCCACGAGATGTCGTGGGCGTCGATGTAGAGGACTTCACCGGCACCGGCCCGTATTCTGCTCTTGGGCGTTCGCAGGCGACCGCCTGGTATGAACGGACTTGGGAGCGCGGCGGCAAGCGTGAAGCGCGTGTTGGCGCTGCTCGCTCGGAACTTGGCGTCACCGCCGAGCGCAATCGCCTGCGGATGCTTGATCTGTTCGCCCAGGTGCAGGCTGCATGGGTTGAGGCGCTAGCAGCCGAAGCCGCTATCCCGATCGCCGCCCAGCGCCTTGCTGGGGCGCGGCAGGTAGAAGGTGAAGTAGACCGCAGGGTAGGTCGGGCTCTCGATCCTCTATTCGCGGCGGAACGAGCGCGAACCACTGTGGCGCAAGCTCGGATCGCACTGGATCAAGCACGCGAGAATGCCCGTATCGCCCGCACGACGCTCGCCTCTTATTGGGGAGCCACCGGCGGCGATTACAACCTCGACACCCAGCCTTTCACTATTATGGAGCCATCCCGGCCCCCGGGGGATGATAGCCCCGAACTCGCCTTGCTCACCGCCGAGCGGGACGCCGCCGGGGCAAAGATCCGCCTTGCGGAGGCAAGCAGCGTCGGCGACCCCAGCGCGCGGGTGGGCCTACGCCATTTCGGGCAGGGCAATGATGTGGCGATCATAGTCGGGGGTTCGATCCCGCTCGGCAACCGCACCGCCAACCGCGGCAATGTCGCGCGCGCCAATGCGGAAGCACAGGCGGCCGAAGCCGAACTTGCCGTTGCGCGGGCACAGCTCGGGCGCGAAATCGACAGGATTGTTGCCGAACGCGCGGCGCTTGCCACCGAGATCGCCTGGATTGAACGCGAAGTGCTACCAAGCGCGGCGCGCGCGGTGACGCTTGTCCGCGACGGCTTCGCGCGTGGCGGCACCGCGTTCACCTTCCTCGAAGTCAACCAGGCTCAGCAGGCTGTCGTTGATGCACGATCGCGCCGGGTCGAACTG
>DAIMKE010000711.1:0-4151 GCA_036721875.1 Bradyrhizobium sp.
CTGCATGAACTGGTCGAGTTCGTGCAGATAGATGTTGGCAAGCAGGGGCGAGACAACCCCGCCCTGTGGCGTGCCGCTGTACGTGCGTTCGAAGACCCAATCTTCCATATAGCCCGCTTTGAGCATTCCTTCGATCAGTTCGATGAACCTATCGTCATCGATACGCCTCTTTAGAAGTTCAAGCAGAATATCGTGGTCGATGTTGTCGAAGAACCCGCGCACATCCACTTCGATCAGCCATTTACAACCCGTCCAAGTTTTCTTGATAAGTTCAAGGGCGCTATGACAGGATCGCCTCGGGCGGAACCCATGTGACTCATCGAGAAACACGGGCTCGTAGATTGCTTCGAGAATGATCCTGACGGCCTCTTGGACGAGCCGGTCCTCCACCGTGGGTATGCCCAGCGGTCGTGTTTTGCCGTTGCCCTTCGGAATATAGACCCGTCGGGCTGGTCGGAAGCGATAAGTACCTTCCGATACACGCGCGGCAATGTCGGCCAACTCTGACGACGTTATTCCGTCAAAAGTTTTGCCATCAATTCCCGGCGTGCTGGCTCCTTTGTTCCGAGAAACCTTTTCGTATGCCCGCTCGAAGAGGTACGAAGACCTCAACAGGCGGTGAAGGCCGTTTATCTTCCTTCCCGACCCGGACAATGTCGGTATTGATTCAATTCTTTTCTGGATAGTCGCGGCCTGCATCAGCAGTACCTCTCCGTCAAAGAACGTCTTCTTTGCATACTGCAAATGCCGTTATTGGCGGCATCGTCCTTCCCCCGATCAGAGGCGCTTTCGACCGGACTGGCCGGACTTATACGCGTGCTCGTCCGCCTGTCGACGGCTGTCCCTGCCATTACGCAGGGCATTTGGGTACTATGACGGCTCCGTCGCCATACAGATTCAACCTTGAACCTGCTGCAGGCGATCCCGTAGTTGCGTGTGTGAGGAGTCGCGGTGTGTTTAGGTGTCCCGTTTATTTCCTTGACCTTCCGATGGAAGTCGTCCCGCGCGAACTGGTGATGGGGCGCACAGGGCAGTGCTTTCCATCTCGCACGACATAGCGTTTCAGCCGCATTCGCTACAGCCAACCCTTTAGCAACTGGAAACTGGGATTCAGGCATATCAGCTTTCACCATGCACACCTTACTCTGTGCTCTCCACCGGACTGCGGCGCCCAATTTCGAGCCTTTTCCCGGCATGCTCTGGTCCCGTTCCCCTTTCGGGATTTCAGTCGTTTCCGACACCGGTAAGCCGGGTGAGTAAGAGCCAAACCAGTAGGCTCCATTCTTTCGAACACTCCTTCTTCTTCTCCACGCCACAACGGCGCACCCCATTCGGGTCACGATCCTCTCGCGATGCGGCCCCGCCGGCGTGAGATTGCGATCGCCGAGACACACGGAGAATGAGAGGGCCGGCTGATCGCCGGATACGGACACGGCCCCTGGCGGGGCCGTGGTTCTCTCTGACAATGACGTCCCAGCCTATCGTATTTCCTCCCGCGTCAAGGAGAGCGGTTCCCCCAATTTTCAGCCGCCGCCCGATGAGGGCGGCGGCTGAAAATCGGCTCCCCCGCTCCCCGCCTTTGGCGGCCGCTCCGCGGTCCCTGACCCGCTCGTCAAGAAACGATGGGCCGCCTTCGTCATTGAAACGAAGGAGCCGATCATGGACACGTACACACTCAAAAACTTCGACCTGATCATGGATAATCTCGACCGGATCATCGGTGATCTGCGCGCCGGCTTCGAAAGCTCCATCGCATCAGAAATCGAGCGGCACTGGACCAAGTTCGCACTCGACAAGCGTATCGCCGAGCGTGATGCGTTGCTCGCTGAATTGCGAGCGAGCCCCGAGTGGGGCAAGCTTCCGTTCTAGACAAGGCGTGCATCACGCACATGGGGAGGCGGCTTCGTTCGCCTCCTTTTTATAAACGCGTTTGCCGGCGGCGCAGTGGTCGTGCTGGTCGCCGAAAGCGGACCCGGCCCCTGGCGGGGCCGTGGGTTCCGGCGTCATAGCTCGGCCTCCGGAAGGGCGGACTGCGGCCGCTGCTCGCGCAGGTGGCTCCGGCATCGGCCTGGCCCGCGATATCCCATACCCAGGACCCCATGCCGTCTTGCCGACCGGATCGTCGAGCGCTTCGCGAAATGCGGCGTCGGCGTGGTCGGGAACGGTATGCGGCGCCGTCGACAGACCGTCGTTGCGGGTCAGGACGGAGGCTCCGCGCTGGACCGGCTCGGGACGTCGCGTGGATCGGCGTTTCATCCGGGGAACGGAAAGATCGCGCCTGGCACGGCTCGCACCGGAGGCGGTCCAATCCCGCTTCGTCTGATGGCGTCCTGGTCCATCCCCGGATCTTCCACGATCAACCCATCAAGGGTCCGCTACGCGAGCGTGCGGCCGCTTGGCTGCGCCTGCGCGGTGATCGCGACCGGGGCCGGACCTTCGAGGAGCCATCAGCGGGAATTGGCCCGCTCCGGATGGAGCCTCAAAATGGCGCACGACCTCTCCCTCGCCCAGAACCACGCTTTCGACCTCGCCCGCACCCTGATGGTCCCCGTCACGCTCTTTCAAGTCGCCGGCGAATACGGCGTCCTGCCGAGCGACGAGATCGACGACGGCGACGACCTCGACATCATCCACGAATACAATCCTTACGATCGCCAGCCGGCTCATTGAGCCGGCGCCGCCCTCGCGTCGGCGCCTTATGGCCGGAGCCGACTCGCCATCACGCGAGGTTCCCGCCAACGCGGGCGCCCGCCGTGGCGCGGCTACGCCTGCGCCGCTTTTCCGGTGGGGCGATAGCCGCGATTGCGCTTCTGGCGCAGCAGTTCGAGGAACAGTCCGACAGCTTCTTCCTCACGGAGGAAATGATGCGCCATCATCTGACCCTGCGCGCCGATCCGGCCCCAGCGGCGCGTCAGGCAGACATCGCCAAACAGGGTCGGCTCGATGCTCATGGCGTAGAATCTGGCCATGTTTTTCGCCGTGTCGGTTCGTTCGACATAAAGCTGATAGGGCTGTGCGATCATGGCGACAGAATCTCCCAGCCGGGAGTCGACGTCCAATTGGTTTTCTGAATCGCTCGTGGCTCATCGATTCATGTTGGCGATGATACGCCGACGATCCTTCGGCCGTCGCCGGCCATGCCGGCGAGACCGACGAACATGCGGGCTGTCGCGCCGGCTCAATCCAACGCGCACCAATCGCGCGCTGGCTCGTTCCAGCGGCGGGCCAGGCCCTCCTCGACGAGCATCTCGCCGAGTGAGGAATAGTCCCGCGTGATCGTGCGCAGCCTGCGGCCATAGCGATCGGCGTCGCGCCATCCCGATTGCAGGCTGAAGCCACCGGCGTTCAGCAGGACGAGAAGGCGATCCCGCGCGATTGCGCCGGCATGCTTCTCATCCTCGCAATGCGGTGAGAAAATTTCCGGCGCGTCTATATCGGCGATCCTGATCTTGTCCCCCTTGAACCAGAAGGTGTCGCCGTCGACGACGCAGTTCGTGCGGATCGGTCCGTCGCAGAGTGCAAACCTCGCCCGGAGCGTATCGATCGGCGGCAAAGGCGGGATCGTGAATTCCTCTATGGACCGGCCCTCATGCGGAACTGCGGCCGGCCGCCCGAAACGGTCGTCATTGACGATCCAGACGATGCCGGTCACGGCGAGCACCAATGCCGCGCCGACCAACGTGCCGCGCGCGCCCATCATGGTTTCCCTTCCGGTTGAAACCTGTTTTCCCCGACGCAGACTTTCATGTCGTCGCGCCGAAACCAGATCGCGCGGCCGCACCTCAGCGGTGCGTTGCCGGCGGTGAACACGATCTGTTCGTCGGCGCGCATGCGCAGCACTTCGTGCGGCTGGATCAGCGCCCGCGAGGCGAGCTGCTTCGATCGCGTCCGCGACGAACCCGACGCCTGCGACGAGCGGCTGACCTGGTCGATCTCGACCGTTGTCATGCCGCAGCGCTTCGAGATGTAGTCGGCGGTTTCCGGGTCGTTCACCGCCGCGAACGAGATCCAGCTCGCGCTCTCAAACCATTTGCTCTCGGCGTCCCGACCGCCATAGGTTTCGCGCATCTGGCCGATGCTCTGAAACAGCAACAGCAGTGTGATGCCGTATTTGCGTCCGGCGTCGCGCGCGGTCTCAAGAATCCGCATGA
>DAIMKE010000712.1:0-4143 GCA_036721875.1 Bradyrhizobium sp.
ACATGGAGAAGCACTCGGTCTCGCGGCTGATCGGCGCGCCTCCCGGCTATGTCGGCTACGACGAGGGCGGGGCGCTGACTGAAGCAGTGCGGCGGCGGCCGTATCAAGTGGTGCTGTTCGACGAGATCGAGAAGGCGCACCCGGATGTGTTCAACGTGCTGCTGCAGGTGCTCGACGACGGCCGGCTGACCGATGGTCAGGGCCGCACCGTCGACTTCCGCAACACGCTGATCATCATGACCTCGAACCTCGGTTCGGAGTTTTTGGTGAACCAGCCGGAAGGCGAGGATACTTCGGCGGTGCGCGAGCAGGTGATGGGGATGGTGCGTGCGCACTTCCGGCCCGAATTCCTCAACCGCGTCGACGAGATCATCCTGTTCCACCGCCTGCAGAAGAGCGAGATGGGCCGGATCGTCGAGATCCAGTTCGCCCGGCTGCAGAAGCTCCTGGAAGATCGCAAGATCACGTTGACGCTGGACGAGGCGGCGCGCGACTGGCTCGCGGCCAAGGGCTGGGATCCCGCCTACGGCGCCCGTCCCCTGAAGCGGGTGATCCAGCGCAGCCTGCAGGATCCGCTGGCGGAGATGATCCTTGCCGGCGACGTCACCGACGGCGAGCGCGTCGTGGTCTCGTCGGAAGGCAATGTCCTGACCTTCAACGGCAAGGCGCCGCAGACCGCGGAGATCGCGCAGTTCGAAGCGCCGGTGCCGAAGCGCAAGCTGAATTGATCCGGCCGAATTGATAGATGCATGAAGCGATTGGACGCATCCCATGAGGGGTGCGTCCAGCGCGCGTCGATCAGCTCTGCTCGACGACCGGGGTTCCGCCCCTGCCGTCATCGTCCTCACTTGGCTCAAGCTCGGAAAGAATATCGACGAGTTCACGAACGCGGCCCGTGGCCAGCGGCCGGCCGGCATTCAGCATCGGCTCGTCATTGGCCAGCCAGGCCTGCGCCTCGGCGAGTTCGTCGATCGTCGCGCCGGTTCCAATGATCTGGGCGATGGTCACGTCGTCCGCTCCGGCGACCGCCCTGGCCACGTCCTCACGCGTAATCGGCATGATGACCTCCATCACTTGGCCGCCGCCCGCCGCAGCAGCAGGCGGCTGTATCCCGCTGCGTCAACGGGGGCGTTCGGCCAGAGTTCCGGCAGGCGCCCAAAATCCGCCCGGGCGAGGGCTCAGCGGCTGATCTGGCGCGTTTGCGGCGTAGTGCCGGCGGCGTCGGAAACACGCGCGGTGCCGCCGCGACTGTTCATCTGCGTGTCGAGGCGGTCGCGTTCCTTCTCGAAGCCCGCCATCAGCGGGCCTTCGAGCGAACGACCGCGGGGCAGTTTGACGCGCATCGGGTCGACGAAGCGGCCGTTGACCAGGATTTCGTAGTGGACATGGGCGCCGGTCGACATGCCGGTCGAACCGACGAAGCCGATCACCTGGCCCTGCCGAACCCGCTTGCCCGGCTCCATACCCTTGGCAAATGCCGACATGTGGCCGTAGGCGGTCTCGTAACCGTTGTTGTGTTTCAGGCGGACATATTTGCCGTAGCCGCCTTCCCAGCCGACCTTCTCGACCATACCGTTGCCGGAAGCAAAGATCGGCGTGCCGTAGGGCGTGGCCCAGTCCACGCCGGTATGCATCTTGGTGTAACCGAGAATCGGATGGCGGCGGCCGCCGAAGCCGGAGCGCATGATGGCGTTGTTGACGGGCTTGCGCACCAGGAACTTCTTCGCGCTCTTGCCGGTCTCGTCGTAGAAGTCGACCACGGAGTCGTCGGGCGTCTGGAAGCGATAGTATTTCTTGGTTTCGCCGCCGACAGTGAGCGAGGCGAACAATACCTCGGTCTTCTCGGTGGCGGGTGTGGCTTCGTCGTCGCCGGCGAAGTACACGTCGAAGGAATCGCCGGGCTGCACTTTGCGCTGGAAGTCTACGTCGTAGGAGTAGATGCGGACCATGTCCTCGATGACGGCGGCTGGGACCTTGTTGCGCATCGCGGTCTCGTAGATGCTCTGGTAGAGTCGGACGCCGCTTCCGTCATCTTCTTCATCGTCGTCTTCGTCCTTGCTGCTGATCGCTTCGGCGACCATATTCATGCTCTGGACGTCGACCGCTACGTATCTGCCCACGTCCGACAGCGCAGCCACGGCTTCGACGGTCGTATCGTTGGCGACGATCACGCGATAGGGTTGCAGCCGGGCGGCAGGACCGAGGCCCGAAGGCGCCATCAGGATGCGAATCTTCTGGCCTTCCTTGAGGCCGCCGTCGCGGCCGCGGGCGCCCAGCATCAGCGCAACCGCCCTGGCTTCGTCCGGCGTGGCCCCCTGGTCGCGCAGGATCGAGACGACAGTGTCACCCTTCTTGACGACATGAACGCGCTCGCCGGTCGGGTTGCCGCCGGTGATCTGTTCCTTGGTCTTCGGCAGCAGCGTAACGTTTTCCGGCACCACGCGGGTCTCGAAGCCGGCATAGGGATCGTTGACGTTGCCTTCGGTGGCGTAGGCCAGCTTGAGATCGGACTGGGCGCCGGTGGCGTCCGCCGCGGCGTTGGCCAGAGAAGTGTAGCGGACCCCGCCGCCCGAGCCGCGCCAGTTGGCGGCGTCGCGCACCCGCATCAGGACTTCGTCGAGCGCGACCACGGCGGCCAGTTTCGCCTTCGGCAGCACCGTTGCCAGGTCCTTGGTAATGAAGGAAACCTCGGCGTCGGGCTCGACGGCCTCGGGATTGTTGGGATCTTCAGCGGCGGCGGTGGTCGCGGTGCCGACGTCGGTCAGCATGCGCTGGGCGTTGTACGGCGGGATCTTGGAGCTGAGATCGCTCGTGGTCATCGACAGATTGCCGGAGATCCGGACGAACGGCCGCACCCGCATGACGTCGCGGTTGCCGACTCTGGTCACGGTGGAGACCCGCTGGACGTTGCGCGACGCGCTGGATTCGCTCGGCGGCGGCAGGCGGTCGCTCTTGTGCAGGCTGGCGGTGCGATCGTTGGCGCCGAAGGCACCCCGCAGCGCGCCCTCGACGCGTTCCGGCACCTTGGCGAAGGTCATTTCGCCGTCGAGCGACGCAAAAACGGCGCCGCCAATGAGAGCTGCGCCGCACAGACCAGTCAGGATCGTGCCGCTAAACCATTGTACGGAGACACGGCGGCGATCGATCACCGCAGCCTCGGAGCCATCGACGGAAAGCGGCGGCTCGTGGCCAAGATCGATGATCCCGATCTCGCGCCCATAGCCGCTTCCGCGTTGCGCCTTCTGGCTCAACCCTGTGTCCCCCCAAATTCCATCAACATCGACAAGACCTCGTACACCTATCCAGACTTTGCATCTCCGCCCTTCTGAAGGGCGCTCGTCCGGAGTAGCGCGTACCGCACGCAAAGAGTTTCGGGAATCAGAGGCCGAAATTTAAGATCGGCCGGAATCTCGAACTCAACGGTGCGCAGATCTCTCGAAGTTTTCTCGGCCGCATGGGAAAAGCGACGGGTTCATCGAGATCGCCTCTCCCGGGTAGATAACCACCGGCAACCCCCACTGGCGTCCGGCGATTCAATGCATACCTTATTGTCAGAACGTCGCAGGATTGTGGCCCAAGTGCGGCCAAAGCCCCCAAATATAGGGACTTCTTGGCGTCCCAAAATTCTTCGACGTCATGCGACAATTTGTTGACGATGACCGTTGACAACCCCGATCGGGCGGGCCTATAACCCGGCCACTGAGCGCGGCGATGCATTGGCCACGAGGCCAAGGCATCTTCTCGCGCCCGTGATGCTCCTCATTGCGATGAGTGAACCAACAGCCGATAACAATCGGTTGTTATTCGTCGTCGGATGAGTGCTTGCGGAACCTTCCTAAGTTGGAAGGATGGGATCCCATCGATCCTGGGCTGTTTGACAAGTGAAGATGAAGAAAGAGAAACGTGGACGGCGGAGTCCTTGCGTAGTCTCGAATACTTGAAAACTTCGGTTTTCATTTTTCGAGGCTGGACGAAAGACTTCGGCGGTACACGTTTACATAGGTTACACCATCGTCGTCAGCGATGTGAATCGCGGGCGATATATATGGTGGGACCTCGTCAAACGTTGTGATCAGCCGGTTTAAAGTTTCAAGTCCAACTTGAGAGTTTGATCCTGGCTCAGAGCGAACGCTGGCGGCAGGC
>DAIMKE010000713.1:0-2882 GCA_036721875.1 Bradyrhizobium sp.
CCGATGGATTGATCCCGATCCGATCCCTCGGCACGGAATATTTCAACTATGACGAGAGCCGCCATGCACTGGTCGGCACGCGAAGCGGGACCATGTATCAGCTCGGCGACGTCGTCGACGTCCGTCTGGTCGAAGCGGCTCCCATCGCCGGCGCACTGCGGTTCGAGCTGCTGTCGGAAGGGCAAGTCATTCCGCGCGGCAGAAAACGCGATGGCGCGAAGGCATCGACAACGGCGTCGAAATCGCGTCCGGGCCGCAGCCCGCGCGAAAAGGATCGCAAGGCCCCCAAGGGAAAACCCGGCAAGGGCAAACCCGGGAAAGCAAAGCCCGGCAAATCGAAGAGAGGCAAGTCATGGAAACGGTGAGCACCGCGACGACGGTCTGGACCCGGGATTCCGCCAAGGGCGAGAAGCGCGACCTCTGGACCGCGATGAAGCGCGGCTTTCGCTGCCGCTGCCCGCGCTGCGGCGAAGGCAAGATGTTTCGCGCCTTCCTGAAGACTGCCGATAATTGCTCGGTCTGCGGGCTGGATTTCACGCCGCATCGCGCCGACGATTTGCCGGCCTATCTCGTGATCGTCATCGTCGGCCACATCGTGGTACCGGCGGCGCTGTGGATCGAGACCAACTACTCGCCGGCCGTGTGGCTGCAACTGGCGATCTACCTGCCGATGACGTTCCTCCTGTCGCTCGTGCTGTTGCAGCCGATCAAGGGGTCGGTGGTCGGCTTCCAGTGGGCATTACGCATGCATGGCTTTGACGAGAATGCCCCTAGCGACATTCCCCCGGTCTAGCTAAACCGGAACGACAAGAGCAAGAAATGGGGATGGAATGACCGACGCTGCGAACGCCGTAATCGAAGGAAAAGAAGCCGATCACCATCCCTATTTCCGGCCGAAGGACGCAGCGACGCTGATCCTGATCGATCGCTCCGGCGAGAAGCCGAAGGTGCTGGTCGGCAAGCGCCACGACAAGGTGGTGTTCATGCCGGGCAAATATGTTTTTCCCGGTGGCCGCGTCGACAAAACAGACAACCGCGTTCCCGTCGCCGCGCCGATCTCCGGCGAGCTCGAAGCCAATCTGCTCAAGGGCAGTCCGAAGATCGCACCATCCCGCGCGCGTGCGCTCGCGGTCGCCGCGATCCGCGAGGCCTGCGAGGAAACCGGCCTTTGCCTCGGCCGCAAGGTCGACAAGCCCGTCAAGCTCGAAGGCGCCTGGCAACCGTTCTCGGAAGCAGGCCTGCTGCCCGACCCCTCCAGCCTGTTCCTGATCGCGCGCGCGATCACCCCGCCCGGCCGCGTCCGCCGCTTTCGACACGCGCTTCTTCACCGCGGATGCTTCCTCGATCGCCCACCGCGTCGAGGGCGTGATCCATGCCGATGCCGAACTGGTCGAACTGGTGTGGGTCGAGATCGGCTCCCAGCCGCTCGCCGACGCGCACGCCATGACCAAGAACGTGCTCGCCGAACTCGACCGCCGCCTCGCCACGGGCCCGCTTAGCCATGACGCGCCGGTGCCGTTCTTTCATTTCTACGGCGGCAAGATGCAGAAGGACGTGCTGGGGGCGTGAGCGCTTCCCATCCTCCGTCATTCCGGGCTGCGCGCAGCGCAGACCCGGAATCTCGAGATTCTCAGGGGCGCAAGGGCGCCCCACAGCTCGCCGCTTCGCGTCGCCCCGGAATGACAGTCGTGTTGAGTAACTGTACAAAAACAAAATAATCTTCTGCGCGCCTGCGATGGCGCCGTCACTACGCCTCCCTATCTGATCCCCAACAATAACAGCTACGGAACGGGGCAATGGCACAGCGGCAACTCAAGCTCGGCGCGTTCATGCGGCCGGTCTCCATCCACGCCGGCGCGTGGCGCTATCCCGGCGCATGGCCCGATGCCAACTTCAATTTCGCGCGTATCAAGCAGCTGATCCAGAAGCTGGAGGCCGGCAAGTTCGACGCCTTCTTCATGGCCGATCATCTCGCCGTTCTGAACATGCCGGTCAACGCGCTCAAGCGCAGCCACACCGTGACCTCGTTCGAGCCGTTCACGCTGCTGTCGGCGCTGGCCGGCGCCACCGAACATATCGGCCTGATCGCGACGGGATCGACCACGTTCGACGAGCCCTACCACGTCGCCCGGCGCTTTGCCTCGCTCGACCACATCTCGGGCGGGCGCGCGGGATGGAATATCGTCACGACTTCCAATCCGGATGCCGCGCTTAATTTCGGGCTCGACGACCATATGGAGCACGCGGAGCGCTACAAGCGGGCGCGCGAATTCTACGACGTGGTGACGGGCCTGTGGGATTCGTTTGCCGACGACGCCTTCGTTCGCGATGTCGAGCAAGGGCTTTATTTCGATCCGGCGAAGATGCACGTGCTCAATCACAAGGGAAAATATCTTTCCGTGCGCGGGCCGCTCAACATCGCCCGTCCCGTCCAGGGCTGGCCGCTGATCGTGCAGGCCGGTGCATCCGAGGACGGCAAGCAACTCGCCGCCGAAACCGCGGAAGCCGTGTTCACTGGCGGCGGTCCCCTCGCCGACGGGCAAAAGCTCTATGCCGACATCAAGGGCCGCATGGAGAAGATCGGCCGCAACCCGGAGCATCTGAAGATCCTGCCCGGTGCCTTCGTGGTGGTTGGCGACAGCGTCGAGGAAGCCAAGGAGAAACGGGCGAAACTCGACAGCATGGTGCATTACGACTCAGCCATCGCCTCGCTCTCGGTGCAGCTGGGCACCGACGCCTCCGGCTTCGATCCCGACGGGCAGTTGCCGCCGATCCCCGAAACCAACGCCAGCAAGAGCGGTCGCCAGCGCCTGGTCGATGCCGCCGCGCGCGACAAGCTCACCGTGCGCCAGCTCGCCCAGCGCGTCGGCGGTTATGGCGGG
>DAIMKE010000713.1:2903-4137 GCA_036721875.1 Bradyrhizobium sp.
AGGAATGGCTGATGAGCCGCGGCAGCGACGGCTTCAACATCATGTTCCCGTTCCTGCCCGCCGGCCTCGACGATTTCGCCGACAAGGTGGTGCCGGAACTGCAGAAGCGCGGGATTTTCCGCAAAGAGTACG
The DNA here is from genome assembly GCA_036721875.1 of Bradyrhizobium sp. Lineage (GTDB taxonomy): Bacteria > Pseudomonadota > Alphaproteobacteria > Rhizobiales > Xanthobacteraceae > Bradyrhizobium. The sequence goes on from DAIMKE010000713.1 coordinate 3,036, forward strand.
AGGGCCGGACGCTGCGGGAGAATTTGGGGCTGCCCAGGCCGAAAAACCGGTTCTTCGAGGGTTAATCACCGCGAATTGGACCGGTTTCGGCCCCGAAAACCTTGACTTTGGGCGGATCGAGGCTAGGTTGCGCGGCAAATGCAGGCCGATTTGGCCGGCGCCTGATATCCCCAATTTGAGGTTCTGAACATGGCCAAAGCGGTCACCATCAAGGTCAAGCTCGTCTCCACGGCGGATACCGGCTTCTACTACGTCGCCAAGAAGAACTCGCGCACCATGACCGACAAGCTGGTCAAGAAGAAGTACGACCCGGTCGCGCGCAAGCACGTCGAGTTCAAGGAATCGAAGATCAAGTAATTCGGAAGCACACGGCTGACGAATTTGAACGGGGCCCTTTCGGGCCCCGTTTTTGGTTGCGCTCGGATTGACTGCTCCACCCCCACTGTCGTCCTCCGCGAAAGCGGGGGACCCAGTACGCCGCGGCCTCTCCGTAGATCACTCCCGTCTCTGGAATACTGGATCACCCGCTTTCGCGCCCCTCCGCGGGTATGACGGCTGGCGGTGGCATCGATGGCCTACGCCGTCTGGAGATGCGGCGGCCGGCTCGGCCGGATCAGTGCGAACGCCACCTGGATTATGCCGCCGGCCAACCCCAGCGCGACGCCGATGCGCCACGCCATGGTGTAGGAGCCGAGCGAGTCGTAGATGAGCCCGCCGCCATACGCACCTAAGAACGAGCCGATCTGGTGGCTCATGAAGGCGAGGCCCTGGATCATCGCCTGCCATTTCAGGCCGAACATCTCGACGACGGCGCCCGCAACCAGCGGACCGACACCCATCCAGAGGAAGCCCATGATCGCCCCGAACAGGAGCGTGGTTGCCGGCGTCGCCGGCAGCATGAAGTACCAGGCGAGCGCAAGCGAGCGCAGGATGTAGATCGCCCCGAGCAGCGCCAGCTTGTTCCAGCGCTGGCCGGCCCAGCCGAAGAACAGGCTTCCGAGCACGTTGAAGCCGCCGATCATGCCGAGCGTTTGCGCGCTCAACATCGGATCGAGACCGCAGATCAGGAGGTACGACGGCAGATGCGTTGTCAGGAACACGA
>DAIMKE010000714.1:0-4132 GCA_036721875.1 Bradyrhizobium sp.
CAGTGTAAGCAGCTATAAGCGGAGCCCATTTCTTGGCGGCGGCTGTCTTGGCATCCTCTTTCGGTTTCCGAGCGTAACCAAGGCAGGCCTTGAATATCGCCGTAGCTTCCCGATCGGTGAAGCCCTTATCACGGGTCCGCCTTTTCTTTTCTGCCTTGACCTTCACGGCATCGGCCGGGTTTTTTGTCAATTTCCGATTGTCAACCGCCCACCCGAACACCGATCGAATTCCCGGCAGGTCGCCATCCTTCAAGGTCTTTCCAGAAACCGTCTTAAGGCGGTGATCCTTGAACCCGATCATGTCCAATTCGGTCACGCGGCGGGCATCGTCATGACCTAGGTGCTTGACCAATCGGTCTACAGCGCCCGCGTATGTGTCGTAAGTTTTCTGCGAGCGGCCGGTGGCTTTGGCTTCCTGCCACCAGAGACCAAGCAGGCCAGTGATTGTCTGCTTTGGTCTGAGCGCTGAGACGGTTTCGATGGACGGGAAGCGAAGTGCCCTTATATCGGGCGTATAGTCCCCCTCCGCGTTGCGGCGCAGCTGCCATCCCGCATCCAAGCTGGCCGTACCAACAAGCTGTAAGAAGCGCCTCCGATCTTTCGGGCTTAGGTGAATGCGCTGACGGATCAGAACCCAATCAGCGAGAAGCCCGAACCGATCTTCCAGCGCGTCATACTGATCGGCCGGCAAGGCGTTGACAGCCGCCGTGAGATCGCCATCACCAAGCAATTCCCTGGCGGCGTCAGCTTCGTTAGGCATCAGCGTGGCCGGTGGGGGATTTTTAATGCGACCTTCGAGTGCCGCCCTATGCAAGGCCTTGTGATATGACCACGCGGACGGTTCGCCGGGATTGTCGCCATGGATTTCTTGATAGATCAAATAAGTCCCGCCGCTCAGCGCGACCATATCTCGGTGCGAGAGGCTGACTGGATCTGCCTCGGTCAATTCGAACAGCCGCCGGAAATGATCTAGCGCGTTTGCCTGTCGCGACTCCGCAACGACCCGGTCATCCGTTTCGAGGCTGAACGCGACGTCATTTCCGATCGTCACCGTCTTGATGAACGGCGGTTCGCTGGCGTTGGCGAGGCTGAGCAAGACGCGCTTGCCGCGCAACTGAGAGACCACCTTGGCGGGGACGCGAACGCGGAATTGAGGAACGCTAGATCGGGCTCGTTTGGACATCGAGTAAGATAAGGAAACCATTGGTCTGTGTGGCACTCTGGTGTGGCACTCAGGACCGAATTTTCAATAAAATCAATGTTCCCAACGGAATGGATGGTGCTGCCAGACAGGATTGAACTGTCGACCTCTCCATTACCAATGGCATCGCTGCCTTCAAAGTTAGCCCTATAATTCATAGCTTTTCCGTTCTTTCCTTCTGGTAGTCCCCGAGATTTCCCCCAGGGAGTTTGTCGATCGTGTGTTGAAGCTCGCCGACGTTGACGTGCGCGTAGCGCATCACCATCCGCTCGCTCTTCCAGCCGCCAAGCTTCATCAGCCCGCCGATGTCGCGATTCTTCTGGTAGTGCCAGGTCGCCCAGGTGTGCCGACAGTCATGCGGATGAAAGTCGACGATGCGGGCCCTCCTGCAGGCAGCCTTGAAGGCCGTCTTGATGCGAGTGCCGGCAGATGTGTCGTCGGCGCTCCTGGGGCGGCTGTAGGGCTTCCCATCGGGCCTGCGGAATACCTCGCCGGCTCGCCCCTTCAAGTTCGCCAGTGCAGCCACGGCGCGAGGGTGGAGACCAACACCGCGGGCATCCCCGTTCTTTGTCTTGGGAAACTGGACATGGGCCCGGTTCAGGTCGACATCGCGCCAATCGAGCCACAGAGCCTCGCCGGTGCGGGCGCCCGTGTAGAGCATGAAGATCACCAGCGGTCGTAAATGATCGCTGCACGCGCCTATCAGGGCGTCAGCCTCATCAATCGTAAGCCACCGGATCCGCCCGGGCGGCGTCGACGGCCGCTCGATAATCGGAGGAGGGCACCATCCCCGCTTCGCGGCGTGATGCAGGATGGCGGACGCGATCGCGTAGAACTGCCTGTTGCGCGTTGACGGTGATGCGTCCGGGTAAAGCTTCTTTGCGCCCTGGTCTAGCGCGTCCTGGTCGATGCGGGCCAAGGGGAGGGTGCCGAAGTGCTTGATGACCGGGAACGTAAATCGCTTCGATCCGCCCTGTTCGAGGTAGCTCACCGCGGCAGCCGCGAATGTTGCGGTAGCGCGACGACCGTGGATTGACTGTTCGAGGATCTCTGCCTCGCGCTTGATGAGGATTTCCTCGGCCGCTCGACGGTCGCGAGTGCCAGTGCTTTCTTCAACGCGAATTCCGCGGAGGGTGCCGCGGATGACCCAGTAGGGCGACTTTGGCCGGCGCTTGAGCTGGAGTGGCAAGGCAGAACCTCGTGCAGGTGTTGAACGTCCTCTCGTGAAAATCCGACAACCCGTCCGTACTTGCGGCCGACACCGTGCTCGCGGGCCAATCGCAGGATAACGGTCTCGCTGCACGGCAAAACGGTGAAGGCAAGATCGCTCGCCTTCACGATGTTCGGCCATGGTGCGTCGGGAAGGATGGACATCGGACGAATAGTCTCCATTGGGCGCTCGGCCTGCCAAGCCACAAGCGCGTCGTGGTTCGCGATATCTGCGAAACCGAGGCCCAATGAAAGTCGGGAATCTGTTTCGCGCTTTACCCGTTGGCAACGGGGCAATCGGTCTTCACAAACTCAAAGTGAACAGTGGCGAAGCAAGGGCATACGGCGCTTCAGGTACCCAAAACTCTACGCCGAACACTGCAACATGCTGGGGCAAAATCGTCACCTTCCACCTGAGCATTGGCTGCCGGCGCGCGGAGGGTGTCCGTCTGCCATTCGTGGCGAGTTGCGGTAACAATGGTCGACGGGATCATCGACACAAGCGGCGTATCCCTGGGGGAGATGTTATAGACAACATCCTCAAGGTCTTCCCGGTTGCCGACCCGATCATAGGTCTGCAGAGTTCCTGACACTACGGTCATTGATTTTAGTCCTTCATGCGTCTGGCGAGGATCGCTGCCGCGTCATCCAGTCGCCCACTGTTTCTGAATTGCTCAAACTCGGTTCGGTTGGAGGACCTTTCGGTCCTGTCCATACGCTTCCTGCTCGTCAGCACCGGCGCGCTTGCAACCTTCTCTTTGACCTTCGGAAAAGCCTTGAGGGCCTTCCGATAGGCGATAAGGTCTTTGACAATCTGGAAGGTGCGAACGTCGTTGAGGATTACGTCCAGCTCATTAACGCCGAAGCCGTATTCCGACATCGTATCGATCGCGTCTTCCTGGAATTGCCGGGACACATTCGGATTCTTCAGCTCCGGCATTTGCTCGAACAGCCTGTCTTGCTGCTCTTGCTTGGCCATTAGCTGACGGTGATTGATGTCCCGCTGCTCTGCTTGCCGTGCTGCCTGTGCAGCATTGAACTCTGCCTGAGCGGTTTGCTGTGCATGGGCGATCAGGCCCATGACGAATTCGTAGTTCTCGCGCCGGGTTTTATATGACTGCGGGTCAACATCGATCAGCGAAGGATCGGGCTGTTGCGGCAGCAAGACAGCGGAGACGGTATCGAGGGCCTCGCGCAGGGCATGCGTCTGGGTCGATTGGGTTTGTGTGAGTGCACGCAGTTCCTCAATGCGGGCTCGCTCCTGGGCGAGGGCCTGAGTCTTGAGCGTGAAGTGTCGGCGGCTGAGATAGCCGCGCTTTAGTTCAGTCAGGGAAACCTCGGTACCGTCCTTGAGCGTGACCTTTGTCTGGTCAGTCAATGCCGGCAGCTCAGCTTCCTTTTTTTCCTCCACAGCCGGCGGGCGGAAATCCGGGCCGGTTTCGCTTTGGAAATCACGCGACAAGGCATCCGCCGCATCAGCGACGGTCAACTCGGTGGATTCAGAGACGGGCGCCAATGCGCGAGCGTCGTCGTTCAATGCCTTGTTCCTTCGATAGGCCAAAAAAAGACGGCAGGAGTTTCCTCTCTGCCGTCAGTCTTGGACCTTGACCTTGGGTCGGAGGACCCACGGGCAAGCTGTGAATTTCTAAACCACCCAACGAAGATCGGGCTCTTCGTAATAATGAGTGACACGTTGGTAGACGACGCCGCCGGGCTCGGTGA
>DAIMKE010000715.1:0-4118 GCA_036721875.1 Bradyrhizobium sp.
CTTGACGCGAACCGGTTTCCACTTCGCTGGAAAACGCTCTAACGATCCTCCAGCGCGCGCCGCAGCCGCCGGATGATGACGCCCCGCGCACGATCGTCTGCGGCGGCCTCGATTCGGTCGTTGATATCGAGCACGAGCCGCGACATGTCGTTGTGCCAGTCGAGCGCGACGACCGCTTCAGGCGCCAACCGCCTGCGACGGCCCGCCTCGAGCGGCGCCGGCACACTGGCTGACAATTCGTAGATGTCATCCAGCAGCGGCTGAAACACCCGGGACGCAGGGATAATTCGCTCGGAAACGCGTTCAGCGAGGCCCGCGATGGCGGATTCCTCGCCATGCACGAGAAACAGGCCGCGCCGAATCGGGCGGCGTTCCGCGATCCATCGCGCCAGTTCGGACCCATCGGCATGCCCGGAATACTCATCGATGGTACGTATCGTTGCCGCAACCTTGATCTCGTTGCCCTGGATCCGCACGGCCGTGGCCCCATCGACGAGAAATCGGCCGAGCGTGCCCTGGGCCTGGAAACCCACCAGCAGCACGGTGGCCCTCGCGTTCCACAGCCAGTTCCTGAGATGATGCCGGATACGCCCCGCGTCGCACATGCCGCTTGCGGCGATGACGATGTGAAAGCCGGTCAGCTTGGCGATTGCCTTGCTCTCCTCGACGGTCTCGGTGAACCGGAGCTGCGACGAGTTCAACAGCCGCTGGACGTCGACTTCGGGATCGAGACTTTCGGCATGCTTGCGAAACACCTCGGTGGCGCGGATCGCCAGCGGCGAATCCAGGAAAATCGGGGCACCGGGAATGTGGCCGCGCTCCATCAGGTCGACCAGGTCGACGATGAGCTCCTGGGTTCGCTCGACGGCAAAGGCTGGAATCAACAGCGCGCCTTTGCGGGTTGCGGCGTCGCGGACTTCGCCGGCAAGGCGCGCGCGACGCTCGACAGGCGTCGTAGCCGGCCGATCCCTGTCGCCATAGGTCGCCTCCGAGATGACATAGTCGAAGCCCGATGGGGCGTCGGGATCCGGCTGCAGCAGTTTGGCATCGGGCCCGATATCGCCGGATGCGAGAATGCGAATTGGCTTTTCCGACGCAGCTCCATCGGCGCACTCGATCTCGATCGAGGCGGAGCCGAGCAGATGGCCGGCGTTCCAGTATCGCGCACGAACACCCGGGATCACATCGATCCATTTTTCGTATTCGACCGGGGTGAACGACTGCAACGAGGCGATGGCGTCCGCCTGTGTGTAGATCGGCGTGATTTCCTTGCGTCCGCGCGCGACGTTGCGCCGATTGAGCGTCAGCACCTCGGATTCCTGGATGCTGCCGGCGTCGGGCAACATGTAGGAACATAGATCGATGGTCCCGCGCGTCGCGTGGATTCGGCCGGCAAAGCCATTGCGCACGAGCTTCGGCAGCAATCCGCTGTGATCGATATGGGCGTGGGTGAGCAACACGGCATCGACGTCGGCCGGGTGGAACGGAAAAGCCGCGTAGTTCAGTTCCTTCAGTGTTTTCTGGCCCTGAAACAGCCCGCAATCGACCAGAAAACGTCCGGTGCGGGTTTCAAAGAGGTAGCAGGAGCCCGTGACGGTGCGAGAGGCGCCGCAGAACCTGACGGTTACACTCATCGCGAACTCTCCGTGGACACCGTTGCTTTCGCCGTGATCGCAATCATAGCCCAGCCGTGACCGACACTGCGTGCTGCCCGCCAATGGCATAGCCGCTGTTGCGCCTGGCGGCGGCGACGGCCAGATCCAGTTCCGCCTGGTCGTAGGCATGGATACGGTAGAGCGGTTGACCCTGCTCGACCCGATCGCCGATCTTGCGGAACAGCTTGATGCCGGCGCCCTTGTCGATCGGGGCGCCCGCGGATCGCGCCAGCCGATTCAGCTGCAGGCAATCGATCTCGGAAATGACGCCGTCGCCAGCGGCGCGGATGTCGAAAGAGAGCTTGCCGATGTCGTTGCGACACGTCGAAGGCCCCTGCGCGTCGATGATTTCCTGCATCTTCTTCAAGGCTGCGCCGCTGTCGAGCAGCTGGCGCGCGCGTGCGTATCCGGCGCCGCCACGCAGTTGCGGGTCATACTCCAGAAGGTGTGCGGCGAGCCGCAGCGACTTTTCGCGCAGGTCGGCCGGAGCGCGCGTGTCGTTGGTCAGAACGGCCATGACGTCCTCGGCCTCCAGGACCGGGCCGATGCCGTTGCCGATGGGCTGGCGGCCGTCGGTCGTGATCACCTCGACGGCGATGCCGAACTGGTCGCCCACGAACTCGAACAGCTTGCGCAATCGCATCGCTTCGCCGGCATTGGCGAGCTTTGCGGTCGGACCGACCGGCAGGTCGATCAGCAGATGGGTGGAGCCGGCGGCGAGCTTCTTCGACATGATCGATGCCACCATCTGCTCGGGGGTATCGAGGCACAGTGGGCGTTCGACGGAGATGAGAATGTCGTCAGCCGGCGACAGGTTGACGTGGCCGCCCCAGACCAGGCAACCGCGGCACGCCGCGACCACCTCCTTCATCTCCTCGACCGACACATCGACACGGGCCAGCACTTCCATGGTATCGGCAGTTCCGGCCGGGGAGGTGATGGCCCTCGATGATGTCTTGGGAATGGTGAGCCCATGGGCAGCGACGATCGGGACCACGATCATGGAGGTGCGGTTGCCCGGAATGCCCCCGATGCAATGCTTGTCGACAACGACCGGGCTTGGCCACTTCAACTGTGTCCCGGCCACCGCCATCGCGTGGACCAAAGCGAGCATCTCGCGGCTGGTCACAAAGCTTGCCGAGCCGATCAGGAATGCGGCGATCTCCATGTCGGAATAGCGGTAGTGCGTGATGTCGCTGATGATGGCGTCGATGTCAGCCGGCTCGAATGTTCGACCCTGGATTTTGCTCCGAACCGCGTCGAGGCTCTCGGGCGGAGCGGCGGGGCTGACGGTCACGAGACTGCCCGCCGGTTCGGCAAAGCGGCGGAATGCGGGCTCGGAAAGCCCGATTTCGTCAGACCCGACCAGGGCGTCGTCGTCCGTGATCAGTAGCGTGGCAAGCAACGCTTTGGAGCCACGCTGCAGTTCAACCCGGCTGAAGCCACGGAATATCTCCGGCCGCAGCGCGCTCGAATGACGCGAAATCACCACGACGTTTTCGCGTCCGGTGTCCAGGCTGACTTGACGGATCTTCAACGGTGGACGGGAATGATTTCCGTTGGAGTTTTCGACCATCTGGACTCCCGCGGGTCGCCGAGTACCGAGACCGTCGTCAATGCGAAAACAAGATCGGGAGCGGCGGATTCGACAGCAGGCTCTTGGTGGCGCCGCCGAGGATGAACTGGCGCCATCGCGCATGCCCATAGGCGCCCATCACGAGCACGTCGACCTGATGCGACGCAGAATAGGCCTCGAGAACCTCGCCGATCTCCCGGCCCTTTGCATCGACCTTGTCCAGCACGACGTCGATGCCGTGCCGCGCCAGGTGCTTCGCCAGTTCTTCGGCGGAATGCTTGGTATCCAGCTTCTTTTCGTTGGTGACGGTAACGATGCGCACCTTTTTGGCCTTTTCGAGCAGCGGCATCGCATCGGAAACCGCACGCGCCGCCGTGCGGCTGAAATCCCAGGCGACCGCAACGGTTCCGAGTTCAAACGGACGCGGGCGAGGGGCCTCGGGCAGAACCAGGGTCGGGCGGCCAGAGCCGAATATCAGTGCTTCCGCGTACCATTGGTCGTAACTTTCCGGCACGGGGATGATGGTGAGGTCACGAAGCCGCGCATATTCCACCAGCACGTCCGGTACGTCGTACGTCACGCATTTTTCGAGATGGGTTTCGTGCGCGACGCCGGCCTTTTCCGCGGCTGCGTCGAACGCGGCCAGCATGTCCTGGGCGCTCCTGCGGCTCTTTTCGGTCTCGCCCGCGATGATGCCGGGGACATTGGCGATCGAACCGGAAAGGAAATGTCCGGGCACCTCCACGTGCACTTCGCAAGCAACCGCGGCGAGGTGAGCGCCGAGCGTTGCGGCGATCGAAACCGCCTCATCGGCTACCGAGACCGGGGTCGGGTCGGGATAACTCGTCAGCGTCAGCAGAATATCCTTGAATGCCATGAGGCTCTCC
>DAIMKE010000716.1:0-4109 GCA_036721875.1 Bradyrhizobium sp.
ACCATATAAATTGGCCCCTGCAACATAACAGTTGCCGGCTCAAGGCCGGGACGACCGCGTTTGTGCTTACTCAATCCACCTTCTCGTCGGCATAGACGCCCCACAGCCGCTGCTGTTCGATCCAGCCGTCAAAGCCGTTGCCGGTGACGCGGCACCAGCCCGAGTAGCATTTCTTCACTTGCGCGACGACGCCGGCCTGCAGGCGGGCCGCCACGGCGCTGCCGGGATCGGCGCGATCGTAGAGCGGCGCAAGTTCTTCCTTCTTTTTCATGGTGACCACCGCGGTGCGGCGGCCGGACAGCAGGGAGTGATAGACCCAGCCCTCGGCGCCTTCGGAATCGCGCACGCGGCGCCAGTTCTCGAATTCGGCTGTTATTTCGACCGGCAGGCCGGACCGGGTGTAGATCCAGGCGACATCATTATCCTTGGTCGGACCGGCCCTGACATTGACGTGGTCGGATTTGAGGCTGACATACCGCGGCACCGGCAGGCCGCTCGTCGTGATGGCCGAATCCTTGGCCGAAAAACCTGTGCTGACCGATGCGACAAGCCAGCACCCCGCCAGCACCGACACCGAACAGAAACGCCCCAACGCCATCAACTCGTCTCCTGCCGAGCTCCCCAACTCAAATTCTTCGAGTTGAACGGCTCGCTAACGCCCGAAAACCCCTACCCCTGTGCCCCGCTTTGATCCCCCGGACGTTCGACCTCCGAGGGGTTCTTGTCTTGGCCCGGCCTTCTGATAGAGAGGACGGAATGCCGAGAACAAGAACGCCCGAATTTTCCGCTGAAAATCCGTGGCAAGTATTTGGGAACCCAAGGACTTGTCTTAAGGAAACAGCGGGACACCGGGACCGCGCGGCATCCGCAGTGTCGAACAACCGGGTTAATGAGGTCTGAACGGCGGGCTCTGGCGACCCATTGCCTCATGAGAGCAGTACATGTCGGTTAAGAAAAAGCCTCTCGTCGTCGTCACCCGCAAACTGCCGGACTCGATCGAGACCCGGATGCGCGAACTGTTCGATGCGCGGTTGAACCTCGACGATACACCGATGACACCGGAGCAGCTTGCCGATGCCGTACGCTCGGCCGACGTGCTCGTGCCGACCGTCACCGACGTGATCAACGAGGAGATGCTCAAGCATCCCGACTGCAAGCTGCGCATGATCGCCAATTTCGGCAACGGCGTCGACAACATCGACGTCACGGCGGCGCATGCGCGCGGCATCACGGTGACCAATACGCCGAAGGTCTTGACCGAGGACACCGCCGACATGACCATGGCGCTGATCCTCGCGGTGCCGCGCCGGCTGATCGAGGGCGCCTCGATCCTGACCGAGGGCAAGAACTGGCCGGGCTGGTCGCCGACCTGGATGCTGGGCCACCGGATCGGCGGCAAGCGTCTCGGCATCATCGGCATGGGCCGCATCGGCCAGGCCGTCGCCCGCCGGGCGCGCGCCTTCGGCCTGCAGATCCATTATCATAACCGCCGCCCCGTGGCGCCCATCATCGCCGAGGAGTTGGGCGCGACCTATTGGGAAAGCCTCGACCAGATGCTGGCGCGGATGGACATCATCTCGGTGAACTGTCCGCATACCCCGGCGACGTTTCATCTGCTCTCGGCGCGGCGGCTGAAGCTGATCCGCAAGGATGCCTATGTGGTCAACACCGCACGCGGCGAGGTCGTCGACGAGGACACGCTGATCAAGCTGATCGAAAGCGGCGACATCGCCGGTTGCGGCCTCGACGTCTACGAGCACGAGCCCGCGGTCAATCCGAAGCTGGTTCGGCTCGCCAAGGCCGGCAAGGCCGCGCTGCTGCCGCATATGGGCTCGGCCACCATCGAAGGCCGTGTCGAGATGGGCGAGAAGGTGATCATCAATATCCGCACCTTGCTCGACAACCACAAGCCGCCGGACCGCGTGCTGCCCAGCATGCTGTAGGTGGTCGTCCCGGCTCAGGGCCGGGACGACAACGGATTTGGTTTCGCGGGCCACGGTTTATTTGCTCTTCCGCCGCTCCCGCTTGTGCCATTCCGCGACAAAGGCCACGAACGCGGCGAGCGCCGGCGGCGGCTGGCGGCGGCTCGGGTAGTACAGGAAAGGTCCCGGAAACGGCGGGCACCAGTCGTCGAGCACGCTGATCAGCGCGCCCGACTTGATGCCGTAGCGAACGTAACCCTCGAACGTCGCCCAGAAGCCGACGCCGTCATGGGCGGCGCGCAACGCCAGGCCGAGATAGGTCGCGACCAGCTTTGCCGGCGGCGAGACCTTTACGACACGCCCGGCCTTCTCGAATTCCCAATCCAGCATGGCGCCGCTGCCGAAGCGGGTGCGGATGCAGGCGTGCTCCAGCAGGTCCTTGGGGAGTTTCGGCCGGCCATGCTGCGCAACGTACTCGCGCGAGGCGACCACCGCGTAGCGCTGCGGCGCGCCGAGCGAGACCGCGATCATGTCCTGCTCCAGATGCTCGCCATAGCGAACACCGGCGTCAAATCCCCCGGCCACGATATCGACGAACGCGCTGTCGGCCACGATCTCCAGATCGATCTTGGGATGGGCTGCAAGAAATGGCGCGATCATCGGCGCCAGCACCAGATCGATCGCCGGCGGCGGCGCATTGATGCGCAGACGTCCCGACGGCACCGCGCGCAAGCCGCGCACCTGATCCAGCGCCGCGCCGACATCCGATAGCGCCGGCCCAACGCGGGCCAGCAGCAGCTCGCCGGCCTCGGTGAGGGCTACGCTGCGCGTGGTGCGGTTCATCAGGCGGACGCCGAGCCGCTCCTCCATGTCGCGCAGCCGCTGGCTCAGGCTCGAGACGGAGACGCCCCGCTCCGTTGCGGCGCGCCGGAAGTTCCGGGTGCGCGCCACGGCAACGAACGCATCGAGGTCGCGGAGGTCGAAATCCTTCATTGTTCGATATACTGAACAAGCCGTTTGGAATTGTCCAGCTTATCGCTTCAATCGGGAGGGTGCATATCGACCTCGTCTTCACGGCACCAACGCCGCCATCGGTCTTCGAGGAGAGCCATCATGGAACAACGGAAACTCGGTACCACCGGCCCCTACGTATCGGCCATCGGCCTCGGCTGCATGGGCATGTCGGATTTCTACGGACCGGCCGACCGCAGCGAGAACATCGCCACGATCCACGCCGCGCTCGATGCCGGGATCACCCTGCTCGACACCGGCGACTTCTACGGCATGGGCCACAATGAAATGCTGATCGGCGACGCGCTCGCCAGCCGCAGCGGCGATAACCTGCAGATCAGCGTCAAGTTCGGCGCGCTGCGCGATCCCGCGATGGGGTTCGGCGGTGTGGACTGCCGCCCCGCTGCGGTGAAGAATTTTCTCGCCTACTCACTGCGACGGCTCGGCGTCGAGACAATCGATATCTATCGTCCCGCGCGGCTGGATCCGGCGGTGCCGATCGAGGAGACGATCGGCGCCGTCGCCGACATGGTGAAGGCCGGACACGTCAAGCACATCGGACTATCGGAGGTCGGATCGGACACCATCCGCCGGGCGCATCGCGTGCACTCGATCGCCGACCTGCAGATCGAGTATTCGCTGATCGCGCGCGGGATCGAGAGCGGCATTTTGAACACCTGCCGCGAGCTCGGCATCGGCATCACCGCCTATGGCGTGCTGTCCCGCGGCCTGATCAGCGGGCATTGGTCGAAGGACCGCTCGGGGACGAGGGATTTCCGTCTCGCGGGCCCGCGGTTCCAGGGCAGCAATCTCGATGCAAACCTGGCTTTGGTCGAATCTCTGCGCGCCATCGCCAACAACATCGGAGCAACCCCGGCACAGGTCGCGATCGCCTGGGTGGCCGCGCAAGGCGACGATATCGTAACGTTGGTCGGGGCGCGGCAACGCGATCGGCTAACGGAAGCGCTTGGCGCACTCGCCGTCAAATTGACGCCGGCGCATCTCTCTACACTCGCCGACGCATTTCCGCCGGATGCCGCTGCCGGCACACGCTACCCTGCCGAGCAGATGGCGCATCTCGACAGCGAGAAGCGATGAGATTGAGATAAGGGTCGGTGAATGCTAGAGCGGTTCATCGATTGATTGAATCGGGAGGGATTCCGTTGGGGGGCGGTT
>DAIMKE010000717.1:0-4106 GCA_036721875.1 Bradyrhizobium sp.
TACTGGTCGACCGTAAGCTGCGTCTCTTCGCCGCCTTCCCGGTAAGTCACCGTGCTCTGGGCTTCGCCGCTGCCGCCGCCGCCCGATGTCGGCATTGGGAGCTTCGGATTCAATGCGGGTGGGAAGGCGTCGGTATCGGGGCTCAACGAATCGCGGGACAGTTTGGGCAGGCGACCGCGGAACACGTCCATCACGTCGTCGGCAATGAGCTCAGGCACGAAGCCGCCCTTGGTGCCCATGTCGTCGGGCGAGAACCGATGATCGTAATCCGGCCGCGGCGTCGTATAGTCGCCGGAACGGCCGGGCGCGAGCGTCTCGTCGTACTGGGACCGGTCACGGGCGATGTCGTGGAATATCTGCAGGTATCCTGCAAAATGCGAAATGATCTCGACGAAGCTCGCTGACGCCATGGGAACCTCCCGGTCGCCGTGAGCCGTTCAGGCCCTATGGGCCTGCAGCCTCTTGTCGGCAACTGCAGCGATGGGAATGAAATGATCTGCAAAAGTGGTCCGCGCGGCTGGTGCCGCGCGGACCGAATGCAAAACTAGAATGTATCTCCGCTGTCGTTCAGATTGGCACCAGCGGCCTGGATCTCGATGCTGTTGAACTGGATGTTCGCACCCTGCGTAATGTTCTGGTTGAACGCAGACTGGTCGATCGCTGCATCGGCGCTGCTAGCAACGTCTGCGCGGTTACCAATATCACCCTCGACCTTCGACTCGCCGCCCTCGATCTTGGCGTCCATGCTGAAGCCTGCGCCGGGGTTATGCCAGTCTCCGCCACCGCCGCCTGCCGAGTAGTAGCTGGCGAGCGAGTAGTTGCTGTCGTTGTCGACCAGGTTGTTGACCTGATCGATATTGAACTGGTTACCGTCGTTCATCTTCTGGTCGACCACGTCGGGCATCACGATGGCGCCATGCGCGGTGAAGTCGTGCAGATCGATGACCGGGCTGCTCAAGCCGTCGGCCTTGAGGTCCAGGTCGATATCCACGCTCACGTCGACCTTGGTCTCGACGGTATTCTCGACCTTGTTTTCGATGCTGTTGTCGATCTTGTTGTCGATCGAATTATCGACCTTGTTGTCGAGCTCGTTGTCTACCTTGTTGTCGAGCTTGTTATCGACGGTGTTCTCGTTCTTGTTCTCGTTTTCGTTCGAATTTTCGTTCTTGTTGTCGTTATCGTTTTCGTTCTCGCTCTTGGAATCGAGCGACTGCACGGCGAACTGCAATTGACCCTGGCCCTGGCCCTGGCCTTGGCCTTGACCCTGCAACTGAGCCTGAAGATTGGCCTGTGCCTGCAACTGGTCTTGCTTCTGGTCCTGGTCCTGATCCTGGTCCTGATCCGACGGATCCCAATTACGATTTGGCCTGCTAGACATGACGAGCTCCTGTTGGACGGAGCATCGCGGACGGCCCGAAGAGCGCTGATCTTCTAAGTCTGCGGTCTTCGATACGCGGCGGTGCCCTTCAATGTCGGTTTGTTCCGACTGCCGGAACTCGCGTTATTGCGGATACCGGCACCCTCAGGATGCGGCCACATCTTCGCAAACAACATGCACGCATTCGATCCGACGCCATATCTTGCGACACCTAACGATCGATGCTGTGCATGCCCGGATGAGCAATGCCCGATGTCGTGTGTTGAGTTCGATTGAAAATTCGGAACAGTCGATCAAGTCGCTCGCTGATCGCGGCCCGTTCTAGGCTGCGCCGCCAGGCCGGCGTTGCGGCGGCGCGTCACCGCAAACATGGGCTTCGAGACGCGGCAGCAGATCCCAGATGTCTCGATTGATCCTGGTCATTTCGATGGTCGTCTGCGCCATCTCCTGCAGCCGCGCCTCGTCCAGCGCCTTGAGATCGCCGAACCGAAGGCTCGACCTTGTCTCCGTCAATCGCATCGACTGGGTGTGGGTGATGGCGCCCGTCCGATCGAACACGAACATGCAATGGTTCAACTCGTTGCGAACTTTGGTGGACTCCGAAAAGCGCTCGATCAGCACCGTCAAACTTTTGGCGAGTGCCTTGTCGGTCACCCTGATCTTGGCCAGCCGCTGGATCAGATCGAGCCTGGCGCGCGTGGTGTTCAGCGTCGCGAACACGACGGCGGCGGAGGCTTCATCGGTCCGCAGCAGAATCATCAATACATAGATGAAGAGGCTCTCATTATTCGACCAGCTGCAGATCAGGTTCCCGATCAGGGCGAGCACGAACGTACGGCGATCGGCTGAAGCGGGCGCGGCGGCGGCCAGCACATCGAAGTCGGGCTTTGGAGGCAGCTTGCTGACAAACATTGCGTTCTGTCCGCGGGTGCAGGGCTGGCGCGCTGCCCAACCGTAGTGATTCCGTGAGCGCCGAAGTACCTATCGAAAGATATGTTAGCAAGGTTGCCGCAAACCCCGTTCGGCAATCCCGGAGCGAGAAACGTCCTGATATTGCCGCCGTATCGCGCCGCTACGTCGGATTCGACGGCTTGGCAGGGGCCTCTAATGAGGTTAGATTCCTTTTTGAACAATTTAGAGGCTAAGTGAACTAATTCATAGCGGTGTCATCGCTTTGGAAGGACTCTATCGTTAGCGTAAGTAATAGGTAATATCGAGGGGGGCGCGTTTATGTCAGTCCCGACCCGGAAGACAGTCTTTATTGTCGACGCAATGGCCTTTCGACGTGCTCGCATGGAGAGCTTTTTACGTCCTTGGGCCGCGAATGAAAACGTCGAGCTGATTTCGCTCGATCCGGACGAGGCCCACCAGAGGCTGGTCGACCGTAACGAATGCGACATGCTGATCTACAATGTCGGCGCTCCGGCTTCCACCTACGCCGTGTTCGCTGAAATACAGGTGTTGCACACCCTGCGTCGGCAGGCCGCACTGACGATCGTTTCCGACAACGAAAATCCCGCCACCGTCATTGCCGTGATGCGTTCGGGTGCCCATGGATACTTCAGCAATTCCATGCCGCCGGAACTTGCGCTGCAAGCGTTTAGTTTCGTTCTGCACGGCGGCACTTACTTCCCGACGACTGCCATCATGGCCGGACCGGCATTGGCCGGCCGGTTCCCGACCGAAAGCAGACAACGGGACCTGTATCATGAGCAACCGCTCGCCGAGGCCGAGCAACCTGATCCGGCGCCGCCCGTCGGGCCGGGCGATGTGATCTACGAACGGCAATCTTCGACTCTATTCGATGCGAAGCAGGCCGACCTCCGGCTTGGCCATGGAAGCGGCGGCGTCCGGCCGCCCCCCGAATTCACCGAGCGGCAATACGCCGTTCTCACCTGTCTTTGCCTGGGCGACCCGAACAAGGTGATCGGCCGCAAGCTCGGAATGACGGAGACGACCGTGAAAGTCCACGTCCGGGAGATCATGCGCAAGCTCGGCGTATGTAACCGCACGCAAGTCGCCATCGCGGCCGCCCGCAATGCAGCCGGCAGCCTGCCCGACGGCGTGGTCGACATCATTCCGCTTGAATCCACGGCGACGGTCAAATCATCCGCGCCGAATTAGCCGCGTTGCGCGGCTTACGCGTAAACATGGCTGAGTGAAGTGCTGGAAACAGCGGCATCAATGCGGCCAGCGGATGCGACGAACAACATGTTCACCTCACCGGTCTTCATTGAGGCAACGCATTCAAGCGGTTCCTTGCCTCCTGAATGCCGCCGGCATGCGCCCTCGCATAGAGATCACGCGCCTTCGTCACCTCGCTGCGCGTTCCATAGGTCCCCCATGCAGCCAGAACGGCGGGGTCGTATGTCTCTGCTAGCATGAAGCTCGCCCTGGCGCTGCCCGTATCGCTGGCCCGCTCGAGCACGATCCGTGCAGCCCCGATATCTCCCTGCCCGAGCAATGCACTGGCGCGCGCGATCAACCTCGCCGCTTCCGGGCGGCCTTTCGTGTCTGGCGCCGCAAGCTGCCTCACGGCAGCGACTTCTGTTGCTTGTGACGCCGGCGGGGCCGCGTTGCCCGTCGAAGGTTGAGGCTTGACGCGCGCAGCGGCCGTGCGGCGGGCGGCGTCGCGATCGCGGGCCAGTGCCTCGGTCCTGTCGCGCTCGCGCTGCTGATATTGTTGCAGTTCGGCCGTCGCGCTTTCCGCCGCCTTCTTGAGCTGCTC
>DAIMKE010000718.1:0-4101 GCA_036721875.1 Bradyrhizobium sp.
CAGGATCGCAAAGAACAACACCTGCAGGATTTCGCCCTGGGCAAAAGCGCCGACGACCGTCGACGGGATAATGGCCATCAGAAACTGGATCGTGCCCTGATCCTTCGCCTTTGCGGTGAAGGCCGCGATCGATTTTGTGTCAACGGTCGACAGATCGATATTCATGCCGACGCCAGGCTTCCACAAATTGATAACGATAAGTCCGATGATCAGCGCAGCTGTCGTCAGCACTTCGAAATAGATCAATGCCTTCAAACCAACACGTCCGACCTTCTTCATGTCGCGCATGCTCGCAATTCCATGCACAACCGTGAAGAAGATGATCGGGGCGATGATCATCTTGATGCATTTGATGAACGCATCGCCGAGCGGCTTCATCTGCTCGCCGATCTGAGGATAAAAATGCCCCAGCAATATGCCAACGGTGATCGCAGCCAGAACCTGCACATAGAGGTGCTGATACCATTTTACGGAATCGTGACCGTCCGTCGTTGCTGCTGTTGCCATGTCTCATTCCCTCCCTAGAAACTGTTTCTCAGTCCGATTGCACGACCCCAGGCGTAACCCTGCTGCGATACCAACTGACCGCGCCACCATGTAGCGGCATGAAATTGTTGCGCGCGATGTTCGAGGGGATCGTTTCCGCCGCCGCCGGATGGAATTCGATCATCCGCTCGTTATTGGCGAACACCGTGTCGACGATGGCCGTGACCAGGTCGTTCGGCAGATCCTTGTGTGCAACGGCAAAGTTGAACAAACCGACCGTGTCGTACCGGCGCCGCAAAGTAGGATACGACCCCGCCGCGACGACGGATGCGGAGAGTTCGGGCATCGCCAGGCGCAGCGTTGCGATCTCCTGCCGCGTGAGAGGGAGATAACGCACCTTCGCCTTTCGCTCGATATCGATAAGGAACGGAGCCGGCACGCCGGCGCCAACCGCAAGCGCATCGATGCTCCGCGCCACCGACTTCTCCGCGAGCACCGCCCAATCGCCGTGAATCAGGGTGGCCTCGATCTTCAGCGCCTTGAGGAACTCGGGTAAGTAGGTGGCGGTGGTGCCGCCCTCGGGTCCGACACCGATGCGTTTGCCAGCGAATTGGGCAAACGATTGAATTGGCGAGTCACTGAGTACCTGAAACTGAAACGGCGTATCGTACATCGCGAACATGGCGCGCATGTTTCGGTATTGCCGTGCTTCGGTCCAGGCAGCGCTGGCGCTCCACGCCTGCAACGCCACGCCTTGCGTGACGAAGGCAAGCTGGATTTCACCGGTCTCGAGCAGCCTAATATTCTCGATCGGGCCGCCGGTCGGCCGTGCCACCACCGCGATGCCGAGTTCTTGCGTGAGCAATCGGGCCAGCCCTTCGCCATAGGCGTAATAGGTGCCGCCTTCCGACGCGGTGCCGAGAGTGAGCACCTGGGGCCAATGCGCCTCCGCCGCCGACGCCAACCTGGGCGGAAGCAGGACAAATGCGAGAAGGATGAGAATTCGCCAGGCTCTTGAAGTCATGACTGTCTCCAGCGTCACTTTTTCTTCTGCGGCGGAAGATCCGTGCAGTGCCCCTCGAACTCCTCAGCCGCCATGCCGATGGACTCACCAAGCGTCGGATGCGGGTGAATGGTCTTGCCGATATCGGCCGGCTCGCAGCCCATCTCGATCGCGAGGCAGACCTCGCTGATGAGATCGCCGGCATGCGTCCCGACGATGCCGCCGCCGATGACGCGGTGCGTCGTGGTGTCGAACAGCAGCTTGGTAAAGCCCTCGTCGCGACCGTTGGCGATGGCGCGGCCGGAGGCAGCCCATGGAAAGACCGCCTTGCCGACCTTGAGACCTTCGGCCTTGCATTGCTCCTCGGTCTTGCCGGCCCAGGCGACTTCGGGATCGGTATAGGCAACGGATGGAATCTGCCGCACGTCGAAATACGACTTTTCGCCATGCGCGACTTCTGCGGCCACATGGCCTTCATGTACGGCCTTGTGCGCCAGCATCGGCTGGCCGACGATGTCTCCGATCGCGAAGATGTGCGCCACGTTGGTGCGCATCTGCTTGTCGACATCGATGAAGCCTCGATCGGCCACCGCGATTCCAGCCTTCTCGGCGCCGATCTTCTTGCCATTCGGGCTGCGGCCGACCGACACGAGAACGAGGTCATATACCTGCGGTCCCGCGGGTGCCTGCTCGCCCTCAAAGCTCACCTCGATGCCGGCGTCCGTCGCCTTCGCGCCCACCGTCTTGGTCTTCAGCATGACCTTGTCGAAGCGGCCGGCGTTCATCTTGTCCCAGACCTTGACCAGGTCACGGTCGGCCCCCTGCATCAGGCCGTCGAGCATTTCGACGACGTCAATGCGTGCACCAAGCGTCGAGTAGACCGTCGCCATTTCGAGCCCGATGATGCCGCCGCCGATCACCAGCATGCGCTTGGGGATCGACTTCAGCTGCAGTGCGCCGGTCGAATCGACGATGCGCGGATCGTCCGGCAGAAACGGCAGTTTCACGGCCTGGCTGCCGGCGGCGATGATGGCCTTGGCGAATTTCACCGTCTTCTTGCCCGCCGAGACAATCTCGAGATGATGCGGGTCGAGAAAGGCGCCGACGCCGGTCGCAACCTCGACCTTGCGCGCCTTCGCCATGCCGGCAAGCCCGCCCGTCAGCTTCTTGATCACGCCGTCCTTGAACGCGCGCAACTTGCCGAGGTCGATCTGCGGCGCGTCAAAGGAAATGCCATGGTCGGGAAGATGCCTGACCTCGTCGACTACGGAAGCCGTGTGCAGCAGCGCCTTGCTCGGGATACAGCCGACATTGAGACACACCCCTCCGAGCGTGTCGTAACGCTCGACCAGCACGGTCTTCATGCCCAGATCGGCGGCGCGGAAGGCGGCCGAGTAGCCACCGGGACCGGCGCCGAGCACCAGCATGTCGCATTCGATATCCGCCTTGCCGGAATAGGATGCCGCGCCAGGTGCAACTGGTGGCGGCGCGGCCGCGGCCGGCGGCGATGCCGGCACGGGCGTCGGCGCAGCAGCGGCGCCTGTGGCCTCCAGCAAGAGGATGGTCGAGCCCTCGCTCACCTTGTCGTCGACCTTGACCCTGACCTCCTTCACGACGCCGGCGTGAGACGACGGGATCTCCATCGACGCCTTGTCGGACTCGACCATGATGAGGCTGGTGTCGACCGCGACGGTCTCGCCGGGCTTCACCATGACCTCGATCACCCCAACGTCCTTGAAGTCACCGATATCGGGGACCTTCACTTCGATCTGCTGAGCCATGCTGCTTCCCCCGATCTCAGAACAGCACGCGCCGCAAATCGGCGAGCACGCTGGCGAAGTAGACGTTGAAGCGCGCGGCCGCCGCACCGTCGATCACACGGTGGTCCCAGGACAACGACAGCGGCAGCGTCAGCCGCCAGTTCGATGTCTTGCCGTCGGAGGAGTGCTGCTTCCAGTAACCTTTGCAGACGCCCATGATCGCGACCTCGGGCGCGTTGATGATCGGCGTGAAGTAGATGCCGCCGATGCCGCCGAGCGAGGAGATCGAGAAAGTCCCGCCCTGCATCTGGTCGGGCTTGATCTTGCCTTCGCGCGCGACCTTTGCGAGCGCGTTCATCTCCTTGGCAATTTCCGGCACCGATTTCTTGTCGGCATCGCGGATGACCGGCACCATCAGGCCATTCGGCGTGTCTGCGGCAAAGCCGATGTGCCAGTAGTTCTTGTAGACGAGCGCGTCGCCGTCGAGGCTCGCATTGAATTCCGGGAATTTTTGCAGCGTCGCTACCGCGGCCTTGACCATGAACGGCAGGAGCGAGAGTTTTACGCCGCTCTTCTCCAGCTCCTTGTTCATCTGGACCCGGAATTGTTCGAGGTCAGTGATGTCGGCTTCGTCGTGCGTGGTGACGTGGGGGATGACAACCCAGTTGCGGTGAAGATTGGCCGCGGAAATCTTCTTGATGCGGCCGAGATCCTTGCGCTCGACCGGTCCGTACTTGGCAAAATCGACCTTGGGCCAGGGCAGAAGATCGATGCCGCCGACGCCGCTTCCGCTTGCGGCCGCTGCTTGCGGCTTGGCTGGCGCCGCTCCGCCCTTCCCGAAGGCCTCTACGT
>DAIMKE010000719.1:0-4100 GCA_036721875.1 Bradyrhizobium sp.
GTTCTTGGCCCATATCAGCGCCCGCAGAGCAAGCGCCCCGCGCGAGCTTCGCGACGGTCAGAGGGTCTCCTAGGAGCTCGCCCAGAACAAGCGGTCCGGCCGGACCTCGGCCGAGCAGTTGCAGGCGCTGTAGTCGCGAGCTAGCGCGGCCAGAAAAGCGCCGCTCCCTCGTACCGGTCATTCTCTCACCCGTGCTGCGATCATCCTCGTCAAGTCGTCTCCTGCCGAGGCCGGCCGCGCGGGGGGGCGCAATGAGTTCGACAGCAGGTGCTTCCTTTCATGAGGTGGGGGTCTCAACCGATCGTCGCGAGGATCGGGAAGCGTTCGAGCAACCAGAACGCCATGGTCGATAAATGGCCGGACAACATCGCCAGGCCCATTGCGATCATCGTCAGGCCCGCCAGGACCTGAAGGGTGCGCCCGATCCGGCGCAGCCGACGCAGGCGGGCCGCGAAGCCTTCGGCGAATAGGGCCGCCAGCAGGAACGGAAGGCCAAGGCCGAGGGAGTAGAGGCTGAGGAGCGCCACGCCATCGAGCGCGGTCGCGGATGCCGCACTGACGGTCAGAATGGCGCCCAGCACCGGACCGATGCATGGGGTCCAGCCGAAGCCGAAAGCCACGCCGAGGAGATAGGCGCCAACCGGATGTCCGCCTCTGGCCGGGCCCTCGAGGCGCAGCTCCCGCTCAAGCCAGGCAAACCGGACGAGGCCCGTGGTGAAGATGCCGAAGACGATGACAATCACGCCACCGACGAGGCCCGCTTCATAGCGATAGCTGCGGAAGGCGTCCCCCAAGGCCGTCGCGCCCGCTCCCAGGATAACGAAGACGGTCGAGAAGCCGAGCACGAAGCTAACACTCCGGAATAGCGTCGACAGCCGCCGCGCAACGCGAGAGCCTGCCGGTCCCGTCTCGACGGCATTGCCCGCAATGAAAGAGATATAGCCGGGCACGAGCGGCAGCACGCAGGGTGACAGAAAGGAGATCGCTCCGGCCGCCAAAGCAGTCAGGACCCCGATATTTCCAATCTCGCTCACGGCTGCGCGCCCCGATTTCCGGGCTCGGACAGCGTGGGGACATGTCGGGAGATCTCTGAGATCAGCTCCGGCGAATCCCATTCCTTCGGCCCGACCCAGCGCAGCACCTCGGCGCCGTCGGGGCCGAGCAGGAGCGTGGTCGGAAGCCCCGTGATCTTGAACGACCGGACCGCCTTGCCTTCTCGGTCGAGATAGATCGTAAGGTCCTTGATGCCGAACTGTGAATAGAACGGCTTCACCACTTCGGCGCCGTCGCGGTCGACCGACAGCGCGACCACTTCGAAGGCTTTGCTCCCCATCTGGCCCTGCAAGCGATCGAGCGAAGGCATCTCGGTGCGGCACGACAGGCACCAGGTCGCCCAAATATTCAAGAGGATCGCTTTGCCGCGCAGCTCTGCGAGGCGAATGGACCGGCCGTCCGCGCGCTCGAACTTCAGATCGAGCGCGCGCCGGCTCTGCACTGGCGTCGCCCGTTCCGACCAGATCGTACTGCTTCCGTAGACGACTGCAACGACACCGGGTATGGCCAGCATGGCCAGCGCGACGTACAGGCGGTATCTTCCTGGTGTGTTGTGAGCGATCACGTCATCGCCCTGTGTTCGCTGCCTTCCTCCACCGGCTTTGGGAGCCTCTTGCATCACCGCGTCCGAACTCCCCGATAGAGAGAGATGGAGCCACTAGGCGTCGCAATAGCGGCCGTCTCCTCAACATTTTGGAATCCCGCGCCGCGCATCAGTTCCGGAAGGACCCCACGGGCATTAGGTTCTGTGTTCACGCGCCCATCGAGATTCTGAATGATGCCTCTGAACAGAAATCGCATTATTTGCGTGCGCTGAAGGCCATAGTCCGCGATGTGAAGCTCACCACCGGCGGCAAGCGCAGCATACATCGCGGTGAGCGCTGCCACCTTCTCGGCCATCGGCACCTGATGAAACACAAGGCTGGACACGATCTTGGTCGGACGCCGCCCTTCCAGCAATACCGCCACTTGTCGCGCGAAGCCGACGTGCAGAACAACGGAGAGGCCGGCGGCTGACAATCGCTTCTGCGCTCGCGCCAGCACGGCCGGATCGGGATCGACCCCAATGAGCTGAGCGGACGGCGCGACATTTCCTACGCGCAGCAAAAGCGAACCGGTGCCGCAGCCAACATCGAGGATGACGTCGCTGGGCGTAGGGCGGAGTTGCTCAATGAGAGCATTGCGCCACTGACGCTCACGAGTCAGCGCCGCAACCCCGATGTCGTAGAAGGGAGTAAGCCAATGATGTCCGGCGGCAGGCGTGTAGGTCAGTTCAGGTGGCATGATCGGTCCTTTCCGTTCGGCCATCATGCAACCTGTAGCGACTACAGGATCAATACCGAAAAGCTGTGAGGTTCGTCGTGCTGTGTTCGGCAGCAAGGCACCGTCCTTCTTCAAGCCGGGCACCACACGGTCACCACCAGATGGAGACGGAAAACCGTCCGCCAGATAGCGTGTTCAAACTCGGGGGATTCTGCGCCGTTGCATGGTGGCGCATTGGGGAATCGCGTATTGATGATTCGCGGTTTTGCCTCCCTACGAGGCAATCGATGAGGCGCGTGCTATGCAGAGGCTTCATTCGGTCGCGACCGCCATCGATGCCGTTAATGCCGTCATCGCGAAACTCGTCTGCTGGGGATTGCTTGCAAATGCGATCCTCATCGCCGGCAACGCGGTGGCGCGGAAAGCTTTTTCAGTCGCATGGCCGCTGGCATTCGACATGCAGTGGCATTTTTTTTCAGCCGTCGTGCTTTTGATGGCGGCTTACACCCTCCAGCGCGACCAGCATGTGCGGATCGACATTCTCGCGCAGAGGCTCGGAGAGCGCGGCCTTGCCTGGCTCGATCTGATCGGCATCGTCACGGTGCTGCTGCCGGTTTGCGTCGCGATGATCTGGATCAGCTGGCCGCAATTTGCCACCTCATTCCTCGCCAGCGAGACGCGGGCCAGCCGCGAAAGCCTGAGTTCGCTGCCTGCCTGGATCATCAAAGGCTTCATTCCGGCAGGTTTCCTACTTCTCGCTCTTCAAGGTCTTGCCGAAGCCCTGCGCTGCGTCGCTGCGCTCAGACGAATCGCGCCACGACCACTTCAGCGGTTCCAACTGATCGAGAGGGAGAATTGACCGCCGAACTGCTCGCGCCCGCGATGCTTTGCGCCCTCGTCGCCGTTCTGTTGGTCGGGTTTCCTGTAGCGTTTTCGTTGGCAGCCGTAGCGGGCGTCTTCGGCGCCTTGGGCGTGTCTTCGGGTGCCTTTCCACCCACGTTCCTGACCGCGATGTACTTCCGCGTCCTGGGCATGTTCAACAACGAGAACCTGCTAGCGATCCCGTTGCTCGTGCTCATGGGTCTGATCCTCGAAAGGACAGGCATTGCAGAGGACATGCTGCTGGCGCTCAATCGCCTCTTCCGCAGACTGCCTGGCGGGCTAGCCTATGCGGTCGTCATTGTCGGCACGGTCCTGTCGCCGATCGTCGGATTTGTTTCGGCGTCAGTCATCGCGCTTGGATTGATCGCGCTGCCGGTCATGATCCGGGCCGGCTATGATAGCCGGCTGGCGACCGGCGTTGTCGCCGCCTCGGGAACGCTGGCCCAGGTGGTGCCACCGAGCCTGGTCCTGATTGTGTTGGCCGAGCAACTCGAAGTGTCGCTGATCGACATTTATCGGGGCGCTCTGCTACCCAGCGTCGCGCTGGTGGCGCTTTACATGCTCTATATCTTCGCCTTGACCACCTGGAAACCGCTTCTGGCGCCCCCGGTACTCGATTCCGGTTGGATAGGCAAAGCCGATTGGCGCTCCCGGCTGCGGCTCTTCCTCGATGGGGCTTTGCCTATTGGTTTGGTTGTTTGCGTGTTGGCTTCGGTCGCGTTCGGCATCGCAACTCCAAGTGAGGCGGGCGCTATCGGCGTCACCGCGGCGCTGACGTTAGCGTGGGCGAAACGGCGGCTTAAGCTCGCTGGTATGAAGCAAGCGCTCGTCGCGGCGGGCGTGCTTTGCTCCGGCGTTGTCTTTCTGCTGATCGGTGCGTCCTTCTTCACGCTGGTATTCCG
>DAIMKE010000720.1:0-1285 GCA_036721875.1 Bradyrhizobium sp.
ACGATCCAGGTATGGCTCTTGTCGGCGCCCTCGCGCGTTCCGCCTTCCTCGCCGATGAAGCCGTAGCCGGGCCGTGACTTGGCGAGGTCCTCGTACAGCATTTCCTCGGCGCGCTTGTCGGCCTTGGTGACGAAGTTGGCCGGGCCCTTCAGCGACACCTGCAGGTGCTCGATCTCGCCGAGGTCGCGCTTGAGGCTGCGGCCGGCGCGGCGCGCGGCTTTCACCATGACGTTGATAAGGGCGGAATGCAGCATGATATGAGCTTATGGAGGTGAGAGGAATGCCGCCCAATGATGCGGTCGGGGCAGGGAGTGGGTGCCCTGATGACCCGCCGCCGTCAAGGCGTCATTTGGTGCCGGTTCCGATCCATTTCTTCGCCGCCTCCTGCGCCCTGGCGCGCTCCTCCGGGCTGAGGTTGGCGAGGACTTCGTCCAGCTCCGGGTCGCCCTTGCCGGCGGTCTTGGCGACAATGTGCCATTTCAGGCCCTCGACCTTGTCCATCGGCGCTCCCCCTAATCCGGACACCAGCACGCGGGCGAGGCGATTCTGGGCGATCGGGCTGTTCTGCCGCGCCGCCTTGCGCAACAGCGCAATCGCCGCCGGCTGGTTCCTTGGCGTGCCCGTGCCGTTGTACAGCGCGATGGCGTATTCGACCTCGGCATCGACATTGTCGGCAAGGGAAGCCGCCTGCAGCAGCCGCACTGCCTTGTCGAGGTCCTTGGGAACGCCGGTGCCCTCCTTGTAGAAGGTGGCGAGCGCATATTGCGCTTCGGGGTTACCTTCATCGGCGGCGATGCGCAGCAGTTCGGCGGCGCGCTTGACGTCCTGCGGCAGCGTCTGGCCGTCGAGGTAGAGCAGCGCCAGGTTATAGGCCGCCTTAGGGTTGCCGAGCTTGGCGGCGGAGGCCAGAAGCTTGACGGCCTGCTCGCGGTCCGTCTTGCCGCCGCGGCCGGACAGCCGCATCATCGCGAGCGCGAACATGCCCTCGCGGTCGCCGGCGTCGGCGGCGCGCTGGTACCATTCGGCCGCTTTCGCGTAGTCGCGCTTGATGCCGAGCGCGTTGGCGTAGAGTTCGCCCAGCATCGTCATCGCCTTCGGGTCGCCGTTGAATTGCGCCCGCGTGGTGGCGAGATCGAACGCCGTCTTGTACAGGCCGCGCTGATAGGCGCCGTAGACGAGATCGACATTGGGGTCGTCGAAGGCGGCGCCCGGCGAGGGCGAGGGGGCAGGTGTCGGCCCCGGCCCCGGCCTGGGCGTTGCCGCGGCCTTGGGCGTCGCGGCGGGG